>CBEVZO010000007.1:0-19619 GCA_965554365.1 uncultured Anaerolineae bacterium | reverse complement strand
GTGCTGCTTGAATCCGGCGGTCTGAGCCTTTCTGGTATGCTGTGGGTGATGGTCGTGGCGAATCTTGTCCCGGCGGCGCTGTGGTTGCTGTGGACGCTGCGCCATACTCCCGCGTCTGCGCAAGTTCTGCCGGTTGATGAGGCGGTCTGATCCCTTACTCCACTGCACCGTCCAGCAGATAGACGATCACGCCGTCGAATTCCTGCACATCCAAAATGCGCTCGATGCGCTGTAGCAACCAGTTCGATGTGGGCGAAAGCTGCGGCGTCAGCGGATTGGCATATTCCCATTCCTGACGGTGTTTGTGTTCGTGCCGCGCCCGATACACCACCCACACGCGCGTTGCATCCGGCTCCACGTTGATGCTGTTGGCAATCGCTTCGTTGGTGCGCGCTGTTTCCAGGATCACCACATGATCCAACAGCGCCGGATCGCCCGCATAATGCTCCGTGAACGCCTCAGCCATCAGATCGCGCTCGAACACTACCGCGTCACCGGGTGCGTAATGGTCGGCGAGATACATGCCTGCGTTGGACCACGCGCTGCGCTGGTGATCGCCGCCTTGAAATAGCGTCACCGTGATCCCCGCGCTGCACAGCACCACCGCGAAGATGATGAGTTGCTCCAATGGCAGCGACCAGCGTTTCAGACCGAGCGCGAACAGGATCAGCACGGCGGGCATGATCGCGATGTAGTAGCGGTCGCGATACTGCGCACCGAGTAAGGCGCTCAGCACGAACAATGTGGCGAACGTCACCAACACTAACACCGCCAGATACGCGCGCGCCTGATCCCTGCGCCAATCGATCAGCGCGTCCACGATGCCCGCGACCAACCCCGCTGCGCCAGCGATCAAGCCTGGCAGCAGCAGCCACGTCCAGCGCCCGTCATAACCCAACAGCACGTTGAACACGCTCACGGGCAGGTCGCTCGCGAGAAGCGCCTGACCCGTATAGGGATAGCTGTATTTCTCCGGGCCATCTATCCAGGGCGTGAACCAGTACACCAGCAGCACCAGATACCACAGCACCAGCGGGATCACTGCGCTGATCTGTGTCAACGCCCAGCGTTTGAGCAGCGGCCAATCGTCGCGGCGCACCAACAGCAGGAACAAAAACTGCGTCGCAGGCAGGGCCAACGCTGTGTAATGCAGCGCGTAGGCGCAGGCACTGCTCGCCCAGAACACGGCCCACAGCGTGCGTCCGCGTTTCCCACGCAGCAGCAGCATAAAGCAGAATGTTTCGATCAGCGCCAGCAGTAGCAGCAGCGTGTAAAAGCGCGCCGTGCGTGACAGGATGACGTGCATCGGATGCACGGCCAGCAGCGCGCCTAGCGTCAGGCCGAGTGTGCGGTTGTTGTAGATATGCACTACGCATTCGCTGATCAACACGATGCTGATCAGCCCAAACACCACTGACGGCAGCCGTAGCCACATCACGCTATCACCGGGCAGCAGCCGCAGCAGCAGGTAATATATGGGCGTCTGATTTGCCGCAAACAGGATCGAATCGATGGCGTCCGACAGCGGCCACTGCACGCGCAGCAGCGTATGCAGTTCGTCAGTCCACGCGTCAGTTGTTTCCAGATTCCAGGTCCGCAAGAACAGCGCCACGCCCAGAATCGCGATCATGCCGACCCAGTACGTGATCCGGCTGATGACCGAATCGCGCGGGAGGGCGATGGCTGTCGCGTCCCACTGCGAAGCGGGGTGGGGGAGTGGCGTCTGCTGGCTGAGATTGGAATCCATACAATACCTCGTGCGTTAGTGAGTCCCGCATTCGCGCGTCGTTGGGCGGCAGGTCGCACAATCATACCACTGACCTGCGCCAGTACAATGTTGATCTGCGGGCGCACAAGTGTGATCTGGGCGCATCATCCAGAGTCTACGCATAGTGTATGCGACAGTTGCTCTTGTCGGGACAAGTGTTATGAATTATCCATTGTCTCTGGCACGATCTGTTCCAATAGTGCCACAATACTTGCGATATCTACGTCGAGTGTCTTGAAGCACTCTGTACCGCTACATCCCGCTTCAAAGCATTTTGTCATCCGTGCGGTGTGATCTTCCAACATCTCGACCAGTGCTGCGATCAAGTCTAATGTGTGAGTGATGGTTGTTGCTATTGCGCTATGCACCAGCGGCACGATTGCCGCTCCATCATTGGGTAGCGGTGCCGAGAAATCTACATCTTGGCGCGGCTGTACTTCGGCGACGAGATAGCGGGGATCATCTAGCACCCGGCACGCATGGACCACAAAGGATGCACTGAGTTCGTCCTGCAACGATGCGGCGGTATGTGCTTTGTAGAACAAGCCATAGACCTGTCGTTCCACTGCCTCATCGCGTGCTGTGTAGTGGAAATCTAGTGCGGTTTGTGGGGCTAGATAATCGACCATTGCCGGAGAAAATCCCGCCGAAATCATGTACCAGTATGACGGGTAGTGTTTACGTGCCGCTACGATAAATCCCCGTCCCTCCGGTGTGAGTATGCGTGCCAGGCTCCGTTGCGCTTGCAACGATTGGCTGTAGGCCGGCCAGGAACCGTAGAATTCTAATAACACGCCGTCAAATATCCCTGGTGTGAATCCCAGTGCCATTAAATCCATACCGATCAACCGTACATCGCGCGCTAACAACGTGGCCCATTTCTGACCAATACTTAGCAGTCGATCAAGGGTATCAATGCCTACGGTGCGCAGTCCATGCCCCGCAAACCGCAAGCATTCTTTACCTGTGCCTGCGCCGACATAGAGCAGTTGTGCTCCTGCCCCTAATGTATCCACGATGAGTTGCTCGCGTGGGGTGAGCGTTGTATCACTATAGGTGTGTTGCGCATTGGCGTCGCCCATCTGTGCTTTGCGCAATAGTATCTGCGCGCCCTGTTCCCACGATGTGAGATTGTCTACCCACTGGCGAATATCCGCTGAGACAATCTCCTCTGCGGAGGCTAATGCCCGTCGTAACTTTGCCAACTGCACTTGTACCAGATGATCGAAGTCCCAAAAGCGCTGTGTTTGTACCATCAGCGCCGGATCACGAGGGAAGCGCAGAAATGGTTTGATGGTCGGAGCTATTTTGCTCAGGCGTAGCGAGAGGTCTACTAGCTGTTTGTGTAGTGTTAATCGCGCACGATCATCCAGTATGTGATGTGACATGCGGTACTTGTTCTCCCTGTGTGCGGCAGACGGTAATTGACCACGATGTACTCTGTAGCAGCACGGCGCACATTGTAACACGGCGCTTAATTGTTAGCATGATCTGCCGTTGTGCGGGGTGCGGCAGAGCGCCACCCTCTAATAATGTGTGTGTTGCGGTTGCCCCATTGGACCTGCGCGCCGACTGGTGTTATAAAGTGAGGACATTCCCGTGCTGATCACCACCTGTGCGTATGGAGCGGGGCGAGGCTTATCCAATGACCAAAAAACAGAAACCTACACATTACACCGTCGATTTTATCACCGCATTACCACTGGATCGCTGCCGTCAACGGTTGGAGCAGTCCGATCAGCCCAAGCTCGGCGGGGCGGGCGCGACGTTTGCGTCGGTCACACAGCGCGTGATCGTGCAGGGCAACGGGACCGTGACGATTGAGCGCGCCTTCCCTGGTGCAATCCATCCGATCCGCTTCGTGGGCCGTCTGGACGACGACGACAATAGTGCCGGAACCTGGGTGCATGGGCAGATCACGCATGCCACCGAGAATCAGGTGTTGATCGAGGGCATGATCATCTTCCTGGTGTTCTTCATGCTGATTGTGCTGGCCTTTTTCCGGCTCAAGACGCGCGCATTCGTGTTCACGCTGCCGGTGCTAATTATGCTGCTGACATTGTTCTCGCTGCGCTGGCGGGCATTGCGTGACGCCACCCGCGATCTCACCGCGACGGTGCGGCGGCGGTTGTATCTCACGGCGGCGCAGGTGAAGTCGGAACAGTGAGGGCTGAGTCATGGCGAGCAAACAAAAACACAGTCCGATCAAAGCCAAGCGTGGGGCTGAGGTTGCAGGTGACTTGACGTTCGTCACCGCGCTGTCCCCGGAGGCGGTTGGGGCGCGCCTGGACGCGATCACCGATCATGTGCAAGTGTCGCAACTCGTCGCCGCGATCAATGCGCCACGCTTTGAGGTGACCTATGCTGATGTGAGGCTCACGCAGCGCTTCGCACTCGATCAGACGTGGATCGTGCGCTTTGTGGGCACATGGTTGCCGGATGCAGGGGGCGCACGCATTGACGGCTGGGTGGAGGAAAATCCCCGTGTGCGGGACACTATGCTGCATGGCAGGCCCGTGAGCGTACTCGGATCGATGGCGCTCGGCGTGGTGATTGCGTGCTGTGTACTTATGATCAATTGGCAGAATGCACCGCTGCCTGATGCGGTCTGGGTGACTGTTGCGGCGGTGTGTGTGGCGGTGCTGTTCTTCATGCAGACTGCTGATGACCGGACCAAGCGCCTCTACCGTCAAACGCTAGCCGAACAGGGTGCGGGGCTGCGGGATGCGGTGTATCGCACGTTGTATGTCACACCGGGCACGGAAACGAGAGCAAACGATGAAGACGAAAGAAAAACGCAAGCGCACGCCGACGACCGATCTGACGCTAGGGTTCGACACGGCGTTGACGGTGGATGAGTGTGTCGCGCGTTTGAAGGACGCCGCGTTCAATTCGCTGGATCACCGGCTGTCGATCCGCGCGACGGATGAGCGTTTTGTGGTGGAGATCGTCGATCCGGCGACAGCGGCCAAGTATAAACCTGGGGAGAATTGGCTGGCGCGCTTTGAGGGCCAGTATCACATGGTGCGGGGGAAAACTCTCGTATGGGGCAAGGTGGTCGAGAACGAGACAGTACGGCAGTACACAACTCTCCAAGGTTGTGGGGATGGCCTTTTTGGTTTTCTGATGGGAGTCTTTTTCACGCTCGCACCGATCTACATTCTCTTAACCGAGCCGGGTGAAGGCGACGGTGATGGGATGCTTTTTTTTCTGTTTGGCTTTGTAGGTATATTTCTTCTGGCTGCAAGCTGGTGGAGAAGTCTAGGATATTGGCAACGGTATGCAGATGCCGTCAAGCAGCAAAAGCAGGAACTCAGGGAGACTGTGCGGAAAATTCTGTATGTACCGATAGGCGAAAGCGAGCGCAAGCGATGACCGCACACGACGGGCCGTATCCTGATGTCGACCTGATTTGCGCGCTAACCGCTGACGATTGTGTGCGCGTGCTGCGGCGGGGTGCGCGTGAGGTCAACGAGCCACGTCTGCGTGTGCGGCGCGAAGATCGGGCGGTGTGGGTCGAGGCGCGTGTGCGGTGGGGCAGGGCATTGCCGATGTGGATGTTTCGCTTTGAGGGCACGCTGCGGCCTGTCGAGGCGGGCACACACGTCCGGGGGCGCGTGGTGCGCAACCGTCCATTGGAGGGTTGGTTGATCGCGGCGGGCATCATCACGTTGGTGTTTATGTTGTTTGGTGTGGGCGCGGGTGTGCCGTTCGTGAAGGTGTTGTCGTTGATCCTGCTGGCGCTGTTCGCGGCGTACTATGTGCGTTACCAACGCCTGCTGCTCCGGCAGACGCGCGATCTCACCGGGTGGATCGAAGCGTGGCTCACTGTGCCGGATGGCCGGGCGGGCGGATCGCTGCCGTGAGTGTAGGCGTGGGCAGACTGTCGCATTACTGCTCAATCCCGTAAATCGTGCGGTAACGGGCAGAAAATCAACCTCACCCCCCGTGCCCCCTCTCCACGCGCGGAGAGGGGGAGCAAAACGCTACTCAAATTTTCGCACGTAGGGGCGTCGTTCTGCCACGTCTAGAACGAAAAGTGCATTACCGCACAATGTTTGAAACGTGGCAATTACTGAATGAGCAGATAGTTACCGAACGATTGGATAGTTGAAGCATATGAGTCTTTTTCAGCAATCAAGAACGCAGCAACCAACGGCTCCGCTGAGCATTGAGGTCATCACCGCGCGGACGGTGGACGAATGCCAGCAGCACATCAACGAGATGGAGCCTGTGCAGGACGATCTGCACGCCGAGTTCACGCTAGGGCCGGATGGTACGGCGTTTGAACTCAGCGGAACGCTGCCGCGCGTGTTTCCGCGCCTGGATATTCGCATCACGGGGACGCTGACTCCGGCGGATGCGGGTACGCATGTGGCGGCACAGTTCACCGCTGCGGCACGCACAGACCTCACCACGCGTAAGGCGCGCATGGAGCGGCTGAGTCAGGGGTTGCAAGGCATTATGATCGGTATGCTGGCGCTGTCGTTTATGGACACCAGCACAACACTGATGATGATGGTGGTGAATACGATTGCGCTCGCGGGGGTGCTGTATTTGCACTTTATGAAGCTGCGCATGGAGGCGTATCTGCTGCAACTCATGACCGGCATCGCGCAGGGCGAGGAACCTATCACGGCAGATGAGGATACAGATCAGGATCAGGGCGAGGACGAGGACTAACGCGTGGAAGCACATGAGGGGGACGACACCCGGCAGCAGTTTTTGAGCATCGACTTCGTCACGGCGTTGGCGTTGGATGAGTGCGTCACGCGGCTGCACGGTTGCGGCGATGAGGCCGAGGGCGAGGTTGTAGTGCATGAGGACGGCAGTTTTGCGCTGCACTGTACGTTTAGCGAGGATGGCGCGGTGGTCCGGTTCTGGGGCACGCTGGAAACACACGCGCGCGGGACATGGGTCTGGGGCACGATTTTTGAGGATCGCCCGGAAGGGTGGCATCTCCAACCCTGGATTCCGGCGTTTGTGGTGACGGGACTGTTGTTTTTGGCGTTTGAGGCGCTGACGCGCGGCGTGTTCGACCGTATGGCGCAGTGGGTGGGTGTGTTGTTTGTGCTGGGCGTGTTGGCGATGTGGCGCTGGTATCGACGTTACCGGCATGGGCTGCGCATCGTATCATGGGTATACGAGATGCTATACGTGCCGCCGCCGCCCATAGTCGATGAGGGGGCACCCCGCGACGGTTGATTGTTTCGTTATGTACATGGTGCGGTTATGCGCCAAATTCAACCTCACCCCCCGGCCCGCTCTCCACACGCGGAGAGGGGGAGTAAAACACACGCGTGAAAGTCCCCTCTCCGCGCGTGGAGAGCGGGAATCCGGTGCAGGATTAAGTCCCCTTCTCCATAATTTTCTTGAGCGCCAGCGAAACAAAATGTCTCGGATGGAGAGGGGGATTTAGGGGGTGAGGCCTCACGCCCGGTCAGGACGCGCCGCCCGCCACGCGGCCAACCGGATCATGCTTTCGGTGAGCACTATTTGCACGATCAGTGCGCCGAGCAGTGCCGCACCGAGTAGCACCGCATAATGTACATCGGTCCAGGTGCGGAGCGTGGTGGTCAGGTCCATGCTGTAGAGTCCCTGATCCCCGATCACGCCCAACGTGAACAGGTTCGTCCAGCGTGCCGTCATGCTCATCTCACGCAGCGCGCTGCCGAATGGATCAGCTTCGAGAACCAGTGACCCGCTGTTCAGCCCGACGATCAACAGCACGAATTGCCCGATCACCAGCCCGATGCGCGCGACATTGAGGATTGCCCGATGTCGGATGAGCGCGGCGAGCAGCAGCCCCACCGCCGCATAGCATCCGAGCAGGACCGGAACCGCCAGCAGTGCATATACGATCTGCGCGGCGAGCAGCAGGATCGCGGCTTCCACCGAGACAGCGGGCGTGATGCCCTGCGCATAGAGGTCGATCAGATGCCCTTGTTCGCCTGTTGCATCGAGGATCATCGTACCCGCGAAGATGATGCGCCAGACGATGATGCCCCCTAGCAGCCAGCGTAGTTGGTAAAACACCGCCGCCCACCGCGCGCGGAACACAATCGCCGCGCCGTGACTGGTCAACTTGAGCGTCTGCCAGGTGTCGCGCTGGACTTCGGCGCTGATCGTCTGTGTGGTGAGCAGTGTACCGATCAGCAGCCCGAAGTATTGCAGCATCACCAGCGGAAAGTACAGCAGCGTGAACAACGGATACCTGGTGGTTTCGCGCATCATGATCGGGTTGCCCTGATCCACAATCGCGGCGCTGGCGATGAGCAGTCCGATTACCACGACCAGCGCCACCAGCCGGATCAGCAGCCGTTGGGCCGGTGTGCGACTGCGCACATCGTGTGTGAGCATGGTGCGCAGTACGGGGTGCGTGGGGCGTGCCCAGTGGGGCAGTTGAGCATAAAGTCGGTGAATCATCGGTCCTCGTGTGTGCGCTGTGTGCTGTGCAGTGGCCGTGTGTTGTTATACGCTGGTGCGCGCATGGGCTGTTTGTGTGCTGCTGCGTCGTTCCACTATGAGAGTAACGTGTCGTGTGTTGTGCTGCCAAATCGGGCGGAATCTTATACGCGACAATCCGGCGAGCGTGTTATACTGGAAACCGGAACCGGCAGTTGATCAACGGATCTGAGGAGCAACGTATGCGAACACGAGCCATCATTCTGGCGGGCGGCGAAGGCAGCCGGTTGGGCGTGCTGACTGCCAAACGTGCCAAACCCGCTGTGCCCTTCGCGGGCAAGTACCGCATTATCGATTTTGCGCTGAGCAATTGTGTGAATTCGGGGATTGTCGATGTATTGGTCATGACTCAGTACCGGCCCCACAGCTTGAACGATCATATTGGCCTGGGGCGGCCCTGGGACCTGGATCGCAGCTTCACGGGCGGTGTACATTTGCTGCAACCGTTCCAGGGGCGGCAGGCGACCGACTGGTATGCGGGCACAGCCGACGCAGTGACGCAGAACATCAACTTCATCCGGCGCGGCAACCCGCGCAACATCCTGATTCTGTCGGGCGATCACATTTACGAGATGGAATACGACATGCTCGTGAATTATCATGAGGATCATGATGCCGACGCGACTGTCTGCGTGATCCCCGTGCCGATTGAAGAAGCCTCGCGTTTCGGGATCATGTCCACCGACGACAGCAACCGCATTATCGACTTCGTCGAGAAGCCCGCCGATCCGCCGGGGAACCTCGCGAACATGGGCGTGTATGTCTTCAAGACCGGCGTGTTGGAGAGTTTGCTGCTCGAAGACGCGCAGAAGATCGATTCGCGTCACGATTTTGGTTACAACATCATCCCGCGCATGATGGACATGGGCATGAAGGTGATGGCGTATCCGTTTGATGGTTACTGGATCGATGTCGGGACCATCGACGCGTATTGGGAAGCGCACATGGACCTGCTGCACATGCCGCCGTCGCTGGACCTCAACGACCGTTCGTGGATCATCCACACCCGCAGTGAGGAGCGTCCGCCCGTGCGGTTGGGGAAGGGTGCGCAGGTAGAAGACAGTCTGATCACGGATGGGTCGATTATCGGCGCAGGCGCGCACATCATTCGCAGTGTGTTGTCGCCGGGCGTGTATGTGGGTCCTGGCGCGGTGGTGTACGAGAGCGTGATTCTGACTGACAGCTATATTGAACGTGATGCGATGATCGACCAGGCCGTGATCGACAAAGGTGCGGTGATCGGGCAGAGCGCACGCATTGGGGATCGCAGTGCTGAACCGGATCGCGGAATTGTGTGTATTGGTAAAAACGCGACGGTCCCGCCGGGGTTCACCGTGGAGCGCGGCGTGAGTCTCGGTGTGGACTTGCCGGGCGCGGATGTGGAAGCGCAGTATCCTAATAAGATTATTCCGGCGCGGGCGCGCGTGGGTTTCAAGTAGTTGGGGCGCGGCACACGCATTTTGTAAGGCGGAGGACTGGACAACGGCAATGAACATCATACAGGTGGTAGGTGGGCCGGGGAGTGGGAAAACCACGCTGGTATATGCTCTGTTGGACGGTTGGCCGGGCACGGCGAGCCTGATGCGCGTGGATCGCTACTTGCTGAACCGGCAGTCGGGTGATGGGGACGATTTCTTCTTGCTGCCGACGAGCATTGACTGGCCGATGGTGATGAATCACCTGGAACGGTTAGAGCGCCGCACGAAGGTCACCATGCCGCTGTACGATTGGGACAAGGGGCAGCGCGTGGCGATGCCGGTCCCAACACCAACTGAGCAGGTCATCGCGGCGTGCGATTGGCTGATCATCGAGGGGCTGTTTTACGTCCCGCAGATCGAGTCGGTGCGGTTGTTTGTGGACGCGCCCGCCGAGGTGCGCCGTGAACGTTCGCACGCCCGCGCCTCGAATCTCTCCAAACGCCTGGGCAGCGCGTATGATGCGGTCGCGGAGGCGGTGTATGAGGAGCATATCCTGCCGCAGCGCGATCTCGCGGAGCATGTCCTCGACGGCACGCTGCCACAGCGCAAACTCACGGATGCGGCGCGGCGCTTGTTGGCGTCGCGGCAGGTGGGTTGGGGGTAAAAACTTTTCACCGCTGAGGTCGCTGAGGACGCAGAGAAAAACGAGGTAAGGACCAGAGGAAACCCTCATTGTCTTCTCGAGAATAACTGCGTGTGGTTGGGGGAAACGCTGCGGAGTGAACCCCGCAGCTACACAAAACCAAAGAACGCTAAAGCGCCCTCGCCTGACGCACAACTGAGGGCCGTTTCACGGTTCGACTTGTATGTAGCCCGGTCCATGTGGGCCGGGCGATTCGTATTGCCGCATATTTTTATTCCTTGATGTGTCGTTGCGAAAGGAGTTTTTTCTGTGAGCGTGGATTTGAATGCTGCGTTTGGGGATTGGCTGGACGATGTGCTGGTTCAGTACAAGGCGTTCGTTGATGAAGAAGTATATACGAATCGCTGCGATGTATTTCCGGCACTTCAGGAGTGCTTAACCACGCGCCCGGTGGATGTGGCGTGCCTGAGAACGCGCGTGCGGCAGTCAAAATATATCGTGACGAGCAGTCTACAGAAATATCAGGACAGTCGTGTAGGTTATGATCGGTTGCTGGAAGACACGTCCAGAGTTCAGCAGCAGATAGCAGCGTTGATTGACTATCCGCCAGATGCGCCAGATGCGATGGCTCACCGTATTGACGAGTTTGTGGTGCAGGGGCGGGACAGTGGATTGCAACCAGGTCAAGTGTTGATGGTGGCAAGTCTGATCTTGACGCTAGTCTATCCACGCCGCTTTGTTGGTTTCCCATCACGTATTACATGGGTCAAGTTCGCAAATACGCTCAGTTATGGCGTGATCGATAAGCGTGCATTGCCTGGTGAGAAGTTGGTGTGGGCCAGCACGTTTGCATCTGCGCTCGCGGAGACAGAAGCGTTTACGCGAAAATTCAGACGCGAAGTGGATCGTGCTATGTGGGTGATAAGCGCGTTAAATTGGACGCACAAGCGTATCATTGAGGGGTAGGACACATGAGAAGGGCGAGTCACGCTGATGGCTGAGTACAAACCTTACCTGGACATCATATTCCGCGACGCCGATGCGCTCATGGCTGAGTTGTCTGAGGCCGCTGGCGAGTTCACAAACCAGCAGTTCTTGAAAGAAGCGGCCCGTCGCAGCCCTGGCGCGTACATCGATTTTCTAGTCTTGGTCAAAGAAACTCGTGGGGGAAAATGGGCATTCAATATCGTACATGAACACATCGGAGGCCGCCTGAGCCGTGAGGCTCAAGCACTCGGTTACGAGAAAAACCCAGGTAGTCGCGATGAGATAGATATTTTTGGCAATCCCACCAACCGTGTGACGTACCGGCGCGTGAAGTAGGTAGGATCGTTTTCTTAGGGCGGGTTTCGAAACCCGCCCCTACCAAACCTCATTTCCACAATGTCAGCAACGTAAGTTATTGCCCCGCACGTTAGCCTTGTGCGATCTCCACGCGCTGACCCGTCCGCGCTGACTCATATGCGGCATCCAGCACGCGCTGTACGGCGATACCATCCGCGAAGGTCGGCGGTTCTACCACGCTGTTCTCGCGAATGCGGTCCACCGTCAAGCCGACCAACTGCACAAACGGCCCCAACAGCACATTTTCATCGGGAACCCAGATCGGCGGTTCGTTGCCGTCGGGGATGTCCAGCAGTTGCAGGTCTTCAGCGCCGCGCTGCCCCCAGAGGGCGAGGCGGTCCTGCACCACGAGCGCGCCATCTGTGCCGTGAATCGCGAAGCGGTCCACCGTGCCGCCCGCGCTCACGCTGAGGTTGATCACGCCACGCAGCCCGCCCTCCATTTCCAGCACGAGAAATGCGCCATCGTCGCTGGTCACGGGACGTGTGCCACCATTCGGCAGCGGACGCGTCGCAAGCTGCGGGGTGGTGTGCAGCACGGCGGTCACGGCCACAACTTCGCGCCCGGTCAGCCAGCGGAAGCCGTCGATAGCGTGCGGTCCAAACGCACTCAGTACCCCGCCACCTTGATCCGCATCGTCCCACCACGTCCAGGGGATCGCGGGATCGCGGCGTTTTACTTCAAGCCAGTGCGCTTCGAGCAGCAGCGGCGCTCCCACATAGCCCTGATCGACGAGGACGCGCTGGTAGTAGCGCGCGGGCAGGTAGCGGAACTCAAAATCGGTGGCGTGGACGCGCCCGTATTCGGTCGCTACGTCGAGCATTTCCTGGGCTTCCGCGACGTTCATCGCCAGCGGTTTTTCGCAGATGACGTGTGCGCCCGCTTGCAGCGCCGCGACCGCCATCGCGTTGTGGAGTTTGGGCGGCGTGGTGATGCTCACGATGTCCGGCTGTACGTCTACAAGCATCTGCTCATAGTCGGTGTAAACCGCGCGAATGCCGAACTGTGCGGCGAGGTCTTTTGTTTTTTGCTCGCGTGCGCCGCATAGTGCGACAACGTTGATGTCGCTCTGACTCATGAAGGCGGGTAACTGCACCCGTGTCCCGAATCCGGTCCCGATCACGGCAACGCGCAGCGGGTCTTGGCGTGTGTCGGTCATGAATGATTCCCCTTGAGTGCGTGAATAAGTTCGATATTGTAAAGTGTAGCACAGGCTGTAAGTGTATGCTTGCGGTTTTTGAGGGGTCAGACTCGCAACAATTGCCCCGTGAATGCGTACAACAGGGTGGGCGGCAACTTCGTCTTGACAAAACCGCTACCGTCACCGACACTAGCCGTCCGCGTTACACCTCTAAACACTGGCGTCGTTGGGACACTCGTTCTGATCATTAGGCTGGTTTGTGTAGTGGCGAATGCGCTGGGGTCAGCGCACCACACGCCGTATGATGTTGCCATACGATGGTAAGGGAGAAAAATACCGCATGATTGAAGGGACACTGGTTGATCTGGTTCCGTTTGAGGACGATTACGCGATCTATCTCGAACAATGGATGAACGAGGAAGCCTGGTTCCGCACACGCTTTTTTGACCGCCGTGAGCCGCACACCGAAGACGACGTTAAAAAGTTCATTGAGAACATGGAAAAGAACGATCACGCTGGTTTGATCGGGTTCCAGACCAAAGACGGCGATCCAGTGGGTGGGCTGATCTACGATCACGAGTGGACGCGCGTGCGCAAGGTCGATGTCTCGTTTTTTGCCGGAGACGCGCGCTACGAAGGTGCGGACGAACAACTCGACGGCGTGCTGATGCTCGTGCGCTACTGCTTCGAGACACGCAATATGCATCGCCTGGATGCGTCGGCGTTGACCTTTGATGAGGTCAAGATCGAGGCGCTGCGGCGCGTGGGGTTTGTCCACGAGGGCACGCTGCGTCAGCACATCCGTTGGGATGGCGCGTATGTCGATGTCGAGATGTTCGGCATCCTCGAAGACGAGTGGCCGGGTTACGCCAAGAAAATCGAGGACATGGACCTGCAAGCCAGTGATCTCGAAGCGAAGCCCAAGCCGGAAAAGAAGAAAGACAAGGACGACGACAAAAAGAACGATAAGTAGTGTCAGTAAAGCGGACAGTAGGGGCGCTGTTCTACTGCGCCCGGTTGCTCGCACTCACGGCGATCTGCGCTTGAAATTGGGCACGGCAGAGCAGTGCCCCTACGCGCTCTCCGAGAATTGAACGCTAACCGCTTCAATCCTGGGCATATCGCACAAATCAAGTTGCTTGGGTTGTGCTATAATCCCGACTTCTGCCGTTGCAGCACGTGCGCTGCAACGGTGGTTTATCCGCGAAGCCCGCTGCAAGGAGCGACATCCCGTGACCACAGTAACCATCAGTCAGGCCCGCGCACGTGTCGACGAACAAGTACGCGTTAAGGCGTGGGTCGATACGGTACGCGACCAGAAAAGTATGCAGTTTGTCATCCTGCGCGATGCTACCGGCATGGTGCAGGTTGCGCTCTGGAAGAAGGGTAATCCTGATCTGGCCGAAACGATCTCGACGCTGGCGGTAGAGTCGGTGGTGGAGATCGAGGGAAAAGTGGTCGCTAATGAGAGCGTCAGGCTCGGCGGGGTGGAGATTCAGCTTGAGACGATGACAGTCCACAGTGCCGCCGCGCCGATGCTGCCCATCGAGGAAGACTCCGCGCAGGACGTGCGCATGGATTGGCGCTTCATCGATCTGCGCCGCCCGCGCAACCGTCTGATTTTCGAGGTGCAGACCGTCGCGGAACACGCCATGCGCGACTTCTGGATGCAGGAACGCTTCATCGAGATTCATTCGCCCAAGCTGATGGGCGCGCCTAGCGAGTCCGGGGCGGAACTGTTCGCGCTGGAATATTTCGGCGGGCAGGCGTACCTCGCGCAGTCGCCGCAGTTTTACAAGCAGATGGCGATGGCCGCCGGGTTTGACCGCGTGTTTGAGATCGGCTCCGTGTTCCGCGCAGACCCATCGTTCACGTCGCGCCACGCCACCGAGTTCGTCAGCATCGACATGGAATTCTCGTGGCTCGACACGCACGATGATGTGATGCAGATGGAAGAACGCTGGTTGGCGCACACTATTAGCGCGGTCAAGGACCAGTTGGGGCCGCAGATCGAGGAAGTATTCGGCGTGGAACTGGTCGTGCCGGAATTGCCGTTCCCGCGTGTGCCGATGGCTCAGGCGCGCGAGATTGTCGCCGCCGCCGGACACGAGTTGCCCGACGATGGCAAGGACGACCTGGACCCCGAAGGCGAGCGCATCATGGGGCGGTATGCGAAGGAAAAGTTCGGCCACGATTTCGTGTTTGTGACCGATTATCCCTGGTCTGTGCGCCCGTTTTATCACATGAAACACCCGGATGACCCGAACCTGACGCGCAGCTTTGATTTGCTGTGGAACGGGTTGGAGGTCACGACCGGGGCGCAGCGCGAACACCGCCTTGATGTGCTGATTGAACAGCTTTATGAGAAGGGGCTGACCGAAGGGCCGTTGCAGTTCTACCTGGACTTCTTCAAGTACGGCTGTCCGCCGCACGGGGGCCTGGGCTTTGGGCTGGGACGTATGCTGATGTCGCTGCTCGGATTGCCGAATCTGCGCGAGGCCACGTTCCTGTTCCGAGGGCCGCATCGCCTGATGCCGTGATCCCTCCCCCCAGGCGGAGAGGGGGAGAAAAAACACGGCAACTTCGCGTGGCGCGTGAGCGTCAGCGCACACTTCCTCGTAGTTTGCATAGGCTGCAACCATAGGGGGCGGATATCCCGAACTGACTTGTTCGCATCCGCCCCTTTTAAGATTGTCGCGATTCTGCGTATAACCTCGCGAGGTGTATTCATGCTGGAAGGTTTGCTGGTTGATCTGGTTCCGCAGCACCAGGGGGTCCGCGCGCGTGATCAGCGCTGGCGCAACAGCGAGGCGCGTTACTGGACCAGTGGCGGGGAACGCGAATTCTTCTCACAGGCGCACAGCGAACGCCAACTCCAACAGTATGCTGAGGCATGGCAGCCTAACGCGCCGCGTATCTTTTTCGGGATTCAGACCAAAGACGGTGTGCCGCTGGGATTTATGGGTATGCCGGAGATTTCGCTGCACCACCGTACCGGGATGCTTGGCACGCGCATCGGTGAGCCGGAGTATTGGGGCGGCGGCTATGGCACGGACGCGCTGCTGCTGATCGTGGATTACGCGTTCGACTGGCTGGACCTGCGGCGGTTGTGGCTCAAGACGATGAGTTCCAACGTGCGCGTACATCGCCAGATGACGAAGGTCGGATTTGTGCGCGAAGGCGAGGAACGCGAAGCCACCTATGCTGATGGAGAGCCGGTCGGCTGGACGGTCTACGGGCTGCTGCGCGAGGAATGGCCGGGGCGGCTGGCGATGATCGAGCGGTTGGGGCTGCGCGCGAAATAACCTCACCCCCCGACCCCCTCTCCCGCCAAGCCGGAGAGGGGGAGCAAACCGTCGAGTATGGCGAGGGGGATTGATTAAGTCGGGGTGTATGGCATACGCCCTCCGAGAAATTAATCAACGTTTTTCAGTGGAGAAATCTTATGCTTGAAGGACTTTTGGTAGACCTTGTGCCACAAGACGAGTCGTTTTTTGAGTTGCAGCACAAGTGGCGCAACAACGACTCGCAGTTCTGGGGATCGGGTGGCGACCGGGAAATGACCACCCATGCGGGTATGCAGCGGCGGCGCGCATGGTGGCGCGAACGCATGGAGGAAAACAGCCCGTTTCGCGGCGTGTATTTCGCGATGCAGACCAAGCCGGATGCGCCAGAACCGAGTAAGCCAATTGGGTTCATGGGCATCAACTGGATGAATCCGACGCACCGTTGGGGCGTGCTGGGCGCGATTATCGGGGAGCCGGAGTATTGGGGCGGCGGCTATGGCACGGACGGCGTGCTGCTGCTCGTGGATTACGCGTTTGAGTGGTTCGACTTCCGCAAGGTGTGGTTGATGACCACGAGCATGAACATGCGCGTTTTGGGGCAGATGGAGAAGCTCGGTTTCACGTTGGAGGCGCGGCTGCGTAATGCGGCGCTGGCGGACGGCGAGTGGTTCGACTGGGTGTATTTCGGGTTGCTGCGCGAGGAATGGGCGGGGCGTCACGCGTTGGTGGAGCAGTTGGGATTGAAGGCGAAGTAGCCTCACTTCACCCCCCGACCCCCTCTCCCGCCAAGCCGGAGAGGGGGAGAAAACCGGTCACTGGTTGATGGAGTTGGTTATGCTTGAGGGAATTCTGGTCGATCTGGTGCCGCGCGGCGCTGACTTTGCGGCACACGAACACGCGTGGCGCATCAACGAGTCGAATACGTGGCGGTCGGGCGGCTTCCGAAGGGTTGAGTCGCGCGCTCAGGCGGAACGGCAGCGCACGAACCAACGCGAGGCCATGCGTAACGATCCGTCGATAGGCGTGGAGTTTGGTATTCGCACCAAACCCACCGACGCGGCTCCCGGCGTGCCGATTGGTTACATCCGTACGCGGCGTGTGCATCCCGCGCATCACTGGGGGATGCTCACGATCCAGATCGGCAACGCGGACTACTGGGGTGGTGGCTATGGCACGGATGCGGCGCTGTTGTTCATCGAGTATTGCTTTACGTGGCTTGATCTGCGGCGCGTGTGGCTGATCACGACGGACAAAAACGCGCGCGTCCTGCGCCAGATGGAGAAGCTCGGTTTTGCGCTGGAAGGTCGTCGTCGGCGCGGCGCGCTGATCGATGGTGTGTGGCACGATTGGTTGTTCTTTGGGCTGTTACGTGAGGAATGGGCGGGTCGAGAGGCGTTGGTGGATGCGTTGGGGTTGACCTCACCCCCTAAATCCCCCTCTCCTGCCAAGCCGGAGAGGGGGACTTGACCGCCGAGCGGTTAGGAGGAATATAGCGATGCTTGAAGGGTTGTTAGTTGATCTTGTGCCGCAGGGCGATGCGTATCGCGAGCGGTTGCATGAGTGGTCGAACAGCGAGGGCGAGTTCTGGGGGTCCGGCGGAGAGCGTCCGTTCAACACGCAGGCGATGATCCAGCGCCGGATCGAACGGTGGGCCGAACGGCGAGGCGATTCCCCCAATCGTGGCGTCTATTTCGCGATCCGCACCAAGCCCGGTGTGCTATTGGGCATGATGGCGGTGAACTGGATGAATCCGACGCACCGCTGGGGCGTGCTGGGCGCGCAGATCAGCGAACCGGGGTATTGGAGCGGCGGCTATGGTACGGATGCGCTGCTACTGTTGATCGACTTTGCGTTTGACTGGTTGGATTTCCGGCGCGTGTGGCTGACCACGACGAGCATGAACGCGCGTTCCCAACGGCAGATGGAGAAGGTCGGGTTTACGCTGGAGTCGCGGCTGCGCGAGGCCGCGTATGCGGATGGCGTGCCGTACGATTTGCTGAATTTTGGGTTGCTGCGCGAGGAATGGGCGGGGCGCGAGGTGTTAATTGGCCCGTTGAATCTGCGCGAAAAAGTGGCGGCATTGAAGCATGGTGAGGACAGAGCATAGATGAAGATCGAAGGATTGCTGGTTGATCTGGTGCCGTATGATGCGGAATTTCAGAAGCTGGAATACGAGTGGCGCAGCAATGATGCGCAGTTCTGGGCTGGAGGCGGCGAGAGGGATTTCGTGAGTCGCCGTCAAGTGGAGCAGATGATGGCGCGGCGCTACGGCGCGGAGCGTCAGGGGCCGCAGACGGGCGTGTGGTTTGGCGTCCAGACCAAAGACGGTGTAAAGATCGGCGGGATGGGCGTTCCCCGGGTCAGCCAATGGCACCGCTGGGCGATGCTCGGCGCGAAGATCGGCGATCCGGCGTACTGGGGCGGCGGTTATGGCACGGACGCGTTGCTACTGATCGTGGATTACGCGTTCGACTGGCTCGTTATGCGGCGGCTGTGGCTCAAGACGATGATGTTCAATGCACGCGTGCTGCACCAGATGGAGAAGGTCGGCTTTGTGCGGGAAATGATCGAGCGTGACGGCACATGGGTTAACAACGGCTGGGGCGACGCGGTGTGTTACGGGCTGCTACGCGAGGAATGGCTGGGCCGTACGGTGATGGTACAGCGGTTGGGGTTAAAGGCAAAATAACCTCACCCCCCGGCCCCCTCTCCAATCAAGGATACTGTTGGCGAACTCGATTCATGGGTGTTTTGTAGGGGCGATGCTTGCGTCGCCCGGTTGGGTAGGGCAAGCCCTACGCCCTACAAAAACAGGTTCGCCAACAGTATCAATCAAGTTGGAGAGGGGGAGAAAACTGTCGAGCGTGGGGAGGGGGACTTGAGTGACGAACCATGCAAGGGAGAACACGATGTTAGAAGGATTATTGGTCGATCTGGTCCCGTATGACCAGCGGTTTTTGGACCTGGAACACAAGTGGTATAACGGCGAGTCGCAGTATTGGGCGACGGCGGGCGACCGCCCGATCATCTCGCAGGGGATGTTCCGGCAGTGGCGCGAAGAACACGCGGAGCGTCGCGAGAATAGTCCACGCGTGCAGTTCGGTATCCAGACCAAGCCGGACGCCGCCGAACCGTGCAAGCCACTCGGCAACATGGCGATGGGCTGGGTGATTCCACATCACCGGCTGGCGATGCTCGGTGCGGGGATTGGTGAGCCAGACTATTGGGGCGGCGGTTATGGCACGGACGCGCTGCTGCTGATTGTGGATTTTGCGTTCGACTGGCTGGACTTCCACAAGCTGTGGCTCGGCACGATGGGTATCAATGTGCGCGTGCATCGCCAGATGGCGAAGGTCGGGTTCCGCCCGGAGTCGCGGGGACGTGACTTGTTCTACGCGGATGGGCAGTGGACCGATGAGGTGGTTTACGGGCTGCTGCGCGACGAGTGGCCGGGCCGCGCGGCGGTGGTGGAACGGTTGGGGTTAAAGGCGAAATAATCTCACCTCACCCCCCGGCCCCCTCTCCAATCAAGTTGGAGCGGGGGAGAAAACCG
>CBEVZO010000006.1:0-19707 GCA_965554365.1 uncultured Anaerolineae bacterium | reverse complement strand
GTATCATATTGCCCGTCGCCAAGTCCCACAGGATCAAACTGCGATCCATTGAACCCGTGAGCGCCTGCGTACCGTCGGGGCTGAATACGATACTGGTGATCACGTAGGTATGGGTCATGCTGCGCAAGAATTCGCCGGTCTCAGCATCCCACAGCGCAATGGTGCGATCTTCAGAAGCCGTGAGCAGCCGTGTCTCGTCCGGGCTGAGCGCAATGGCGGTCACGTTGCGATTCGCGGCATGAACATCTGTGGCGATGATCGTATCATCTGGCGCGGTGGCATCTGCGGGGAACAGGTCTTGCTGGATCAGTCCCATAAACTCGTTATCTGTGCCCAGCGCTGCCCACACACGATTATTCACACCATCAAACACGACCGCCTGATAGCCGACCGTATTTGGCGCAAGACGGCGCGCCGTCTCGACATCGTAGGTCGCGGGCCATTTGCGCAGCGTGTTGTCCGCCGAGGCCGAGATGATAAACTGTCCATCACCGCTGAACGCCACATCATTGACATACACGCGATGCCCATCGTAACGGCGCACCGGCTGTCCCAGGAACAAGTCCCATAAGATGATGCTGTTATCCGACGACGCCCCGGCAAACTGGTTCCCCGCGCCCGACACCGCATAGTGACCGTCCGGGCCAAACATCACACTGGCGACACGTTCGGTGTGACCCTCCAGTTGGTTGATCACGGTGCGGCTTTCCACCTCCCATAGAATCAGCGTTTGATCCGTCGAGGCTGACAACATTCGCGTACCATCGGGACTGAACGCCACATCGTTAACCGTATCATGGTGCTGATCAAGCTGATCGAGGAGCGTACCATCCGTGATATCCCACACAATCAGCGTGTTATCTGCGGAGCCGGACACGACCAAGCGACCATCCGGACTAAACGCCACACAAGTAATACGCTGACCATGACCTTCGTCGTCGTTGCCCAAACGCCGGAGCGCCTCGCCCGTCGCGACATCCCACAGAATCAGCGTGCGATCCCGCGAACCAGACACCACCTGAGTTCCATCGGGACTGAGCGCAAGCGCGAACACATCATCGTCGTGACCGATAAACGTGTGTACCGGCTGCCCGGTCGCGAGGTCCCATAGTGTGAGCGTTGCATCGTCACCGCCAGAGATCGCGTGTGTGTCATCGAGCAGGAATACGATCCCGCGCACCCGGCTGGTGTGCCCGGCCCAGGCATTAAGCATGTCGCCGGTCGTGGCATTCCACAGCATTAACATACCGTCATCTGAGCCGGAGAGGATGCGCGTGCTGTCGGGACTGATCGCCACCACGCCCACGCCGTTTGAATGACCGAAGAAAATGTCGGTGGCGGCGTTGGGGACCATTTCGCCTAGCAACCGCTGCGCATCGACCGGGGCATTGGCGATCTGGTTGGCTTCCACTGCCAACGCCAGCGCCAGATCATAATCCGCGCTCTCGTCAATCGCGCGCTCCGCGTCGGCCATCAACGCGAGCGATTGCAGTCCATTCGCGCGTTCCTGTGCCACCGCCGCACGCTGTTCTGCTATCTCCGCATTGTGTTCAGCTTCGTCCCGTGCATCCTGCGCATCTTTGCCCTGCAGGATCGCGACCAACGAGAGAATAAACGTCAATATCAGCGCGATAAACATCACCCCAATCAACCGGCGTCGGAACCGCTGCGCGCGCGCTTCGAGCGCGGCTTCACGGTCGCGGCGTTCCTGTTCCTCGGCTTGCTGTTGTTCATGCACGGCGATGCTGGTATTGATGAAATCGCGCTCGGTATCGGTCAGCGCGATGATGGTGCGCGTCAGCCAGAACTCGATATGCTCCAACTGCGCGCCACGCAGCAAGAAACTGGGATCGAGCGCTGCCTGGAGCCACTCATCCGTCAACCCGGCTAACCGGCGCTGCTGGCGCACATCCTCGCGCGACTCATCGAGCCATTCGCGTAACTGACTCCATTCGCGCAATAGTGCCTCATGCGCCACTTCGACGGTGGGTTCGCGCGTGGTTGGTTCGTTATCAAAACTCAACAGCCGGTGACGCCCGAAGATGTCCAGCACTTCTTCTAGCTGACCGGGATCATCAATCGCCGCCAGCAACTCCGAACGATGCGCTCTCCGCCGCACATCCTCTGTGCCTTCGCCTACCGTCACCAACCGCAGGAACATCTGCCGTGTGATCGCTTGCTGCTCCGGCGTGAGTCGTTCGTAGACGCGTCCTGCCCGCCGGGCCAATGCGCCCGCCGCCCGCCCAATTTCCTCGTAGCCCTCCAACGTCATCACGCGCCCTTTGCGGCGCTCGAAGACCTCAGTCAGTGCGTATTGCATCAGGGGTAGCGCGCCGGGTTCGGCACGCACATCAGCGATAATCGCCGCCGCAAGGTTCGGCTCCACCTGCACGCCCGCGCGCTCCGCCGGAACAACTACCGCACGTTCCAACTCGCTTTCGCTCAGCGGCAAAACGATGTGCGTCCGCGCCTGCATCAGCGCCCCGAACTTATCGTACAGCAGGGGACGGTCGTAAAAGTCCGCGCGCAGCGTAACCACAATGTGCAGGCGGCTTTGCGGATCGGTAGCCGCTGTGTGCAGCAGTGTCAAGAACTGCATACGCGCTGCTTCGTCCGGCACGAGCGTAAATAGTTCCTCAAACTGGTCGATGATCAGCAGCAAGTCGCCTTCCGCAGCGCCCAATACTTGCTCAGCCGCGACCACCAGCCCGCGCGGATCGGAGGTCAGCAGTTCGAGTAGGTTTTCGACCGGACGCACCGCCACACCTAAGAGTGCAGTCTCCAACTCTTGCAGGGGTGCGGTGGCAGGAACCATGCTGATCACGAACCAGCGATCTGAACCGGGCAGCGCACCACGTCGCAGCGTAGGAACCAACCCCGCCGCGACCAGACTCGATTTGCCGGAACCACTGGGGCCGATCACTGCCAGGAACCGGCGTAGTTCGCTCTCACTGCCGAGGCTGCGCACTAATTCTTCGACCAGCGCCTCGCGTCCATAAAACTCTCCGGCGTCCACTTCTTCAAACGCCCGCAGCCCTTTGTACGGGTTTTCGAGCACCACATCAGTGTCAGCATCCTTCAAGAGTGTCCTATCACCTAGCAGCGCACTGCGCAGATCAGCGGCTAGCATTAACATATCGCCGTAGCGTTGATCCGGGTCTTTCGCGGTGGCGCGCTGCAATACGTAATCGACGCTCTCCGGGAGTTCCGGGCGGTGTTCGCGCACGGAGGGTAGCGGCACGAGTAAATGTTTGCGGATCAGGTCTGAGATCGACGCCAGTCCGTAGGGGTGTTTGCCAGTCAACATCTCGTAGATCACAATGCCGAGCGCGTAAATGTCCGATTGCAGGGTGATCGCCTCGCCCTTGATCTGTTCGGGGGCCATATACGCGGGCGACCCGGTGATCCCTGCCTCTGCGCGATCCAGGCTGCCCTTGATGACCTCCGCCAACCCAAAATCAGACAGGTACGCGTTGCAATCACCATCAAGCAGAATGTTATCGGGCTTGATATCCCGATGCACGACTCCCTGACGGTGCGACATTGCCAGGGCAGACACCACCTGATCGACCATCTCGACCGTCTCTATATCATCGGATGGGCCGTGTTGGTCAAGCTGAGCGCGTAGGTTGCTCGATAGCAGCCGCATCACGAGATAGGCAATATCCGGTTCACGCCAGTAATCAAAAAGCGGTACGATGTGCGGATGTTCCAGCCGCGCGATCAGCCGCGCTTCTGTCTCGAAGCGCCGCACAAAATCGGGCTGGTTCGCGAAAGCCGGGAGGATAATCTTGATCGCCACCTCGCGCCCCACTGAGGGTTGCACCGCGCGATAGACAACGCCGAAGCTACCCGTGCCGATGCTTTCGCCGATATCGTATCCTTTTACGGTGTGTCCGCTGAGATCGTCCATCATATCAAACCGCCCATAATTATTTTCTTGCGCGCAGCCAGCAGCACAAGCGGCTGCTCACTATACCTATACAACCTATACAAACAATACACTTGTCACCCTCGTTACGCCAACCGTGTGTGCAAATACACTTCCCCATCGCCGTGAGCGAAACGTTTGCGTTTCCTCAACGTATTGTTTAGTGAACGCGCCTTTATCAAGCATAACTACCGACCTCCATCACCAGCATACTATTAAGGAGGGACGCTGATGTCCATCTTACGTACCCGCACACGCAAAATCCTCCGCGACATTGTAGCTCGCCGGGGACGTAGCGTTTTAGTCGTACTGAGCATCCTGATCGGGGTCTTTGGCGTTACCGCAATGGTTAGCATCAGCGATTTGCTCAGCGGCCAACTTCAAGCAGACCTGCGCCCAGACGCAATCTCACACACCCACCTGTACGTCCGCGCGACTGGCGACACACTCTCATTGGCGCAGAATCAAGCGTATCTCGACCAGATCGCGCAGATGGACGGCGTGACCGATGTCGAGGGGCAGGGCGTTTATCGCGTCGCGTGGCGCGTCGCAAACGACATCGTTGGCGATTACGATGACGGGTACATGGTCACGTTCACCGAGCCGTTTGGCGCAGCCGATTTGGAACCTGTCGCCCGCGTGACCGAGGGCCGCTATCCCACACCGGGAGCAGGCGAGATCGCCGTTGAACAGCGTTTCGCGGACGCACACGGCGTAACGGTGGGCGATACGCTGACGTTTTACCAGCCCGACAGCGCACCGCAGCCCTGGACCGTGACCGGACTGGTGCTGCACCCTTATTTCACGATTGATCCCGCCATTCAGGACCAGATTCCGTCCTCGATGGCGCTGTTCGCGCACTATGACGACGCGCAACAGATCGTGGGCTTCACGGGACTCTCGGCGATCCATGTACGCTACACCGATGTTGCGGCAGCGGAAGCCGGGTTGGAACAACTTACACAAACCGTCGCCGTCGCCACGCCGTATACCGTCGTGTTCAACTTCCTGGACGATCCCGACAACAATTTCGTGTTGAACATCATCACCCAGGTCGCGAGTACGCTTAGCGCATTGGGCATCATCGCGATGGTGGTGTCGGGCTTCCTGGTCACGAACGTGATGAACGCGATTGTGGTCGAGCAGCGTAAGCAGATCGGGACTATGAAATCAATCGGCGCAACAACGTGGGATAATTTCTTCATCTATGCCGGGATCGCGCTGATCTACGGGCTGATCGGCACACTGCTTGGTATCGCACTCGGCGTGCCGCTGGCGGCATGGCTGGCGCAGGAAATGGCCCCGCAAGCAATGACCTACATCGACGGGTTTAAAGTATCCACTGAGGGTGTTGTCGTGGGCATCGTGATGGGCCTGCTCGTACCCGTGCTGGCGGCGCTGCTGCCCGTGCTGGCGGCGCTGCGCGTGTCGATCCTCGAAGCGATCACCGACCTGGGGATCGCATCATCCTGGGGCAGATCGCGCCTTTCACGCTGGATCGGCAACTTACCGTTTCCCACTGTGATCGTGCAGGGCATCAGTAGCATCTACCAGAAACGGGGACGGCTGGTACTCACCGGGCTGACGCTGACAATGGCCGCCGCCGCGTTTATGGGCGTGACGGCGTTGGACACCTCGCTGGCGGATTTCGTGGACCGGCTGGACGACCCGTTCGCTTACGAGATCGCGATCACGCCGCAGGACACGCACGACTTCGCCACTGTTGAGACGCTACTGCGCGACGTGGATGGCGTCGCGGCGGTGTATCCCGGCTACAGCGCCGCCGTGAGCGTAGCGGGTTTTGAGAGCGCGAATCCGCTCACCGCAGGCTCGGACCTCGTGACGGTAACCGGCATTGATCCGGCACGGTCTGCGATTACGTTCGATCTCACTGAGGGCCGCGCGTGGGCCAATGACGCAGCACGTCCGGGAGTGGTCATTTCGCGCTCACTGGCGGAAGCGCTCGACAAAGGCGCAGGCGACACATTGACTCTGACCTTTGGCAGCGCCGCCTATACCGAGCCGATCATCGGCGTGAACGATTACGCTTTTGACGCGATTTATATGAACTGGTCCACGCTGGCGCAGCGCTCCGGTTATGTGAATGCTGCCGGAGAACCTGCCGTCGGCCTGATCTACATTGATCTCGTGGGCACGCCGTCCATCGCGGCGGTGGACGATCAAATTGAGATCATCACAGAGACATTGCGCGCGGCGGGCATTCAGGGTACATATGTCAACCAGCCCGCTGTATCGGACGCGCAAGCACAGCAGATCAGCATGTTCGGCGTGATTCTGAACGCCAACTCGCTGATCATGGCGGCGGTCGGCGCGATTGGCCTGATGGCGACGCTCTCGATGGCCGTCTTCGAGCGCCAGAAGGAAATCGGCGTCATGCGGTCAGTGGGCGCTACGTCGCTGCGCATCATGGCGCAATTCATGGTCGAGGGGATGCTCGTCGGTGTGCTAGCATGGATTCTCGCGGTCCCGTTGAGTGTAGGACTGGGCATAGGACTGATGAGCTTGCTGCCGTTCGACTATCTCACGTTCACCTACCCGCCAGTTGTGCTGCTGATGGGGTTGGCGGGTATCATCGTCATAGCAGCGGTGGCGAGCTTCTGGCCGTCCGTGGCCGCCTCACGCAAAACTGTCGCCGATATTTTGCGTTACCAATAACGACAGATATCACCAGACAACCCACAGGGCAGTGACGTGTATGCGCCGCTGCCCTGTTGATTCCCGTCAATTGTAGGCGCGCACTCAAGAAACGCGGCCCTTGCCGTTGTTCGATTGGCCGACCCTGCGCCACGCCTTCCACCTTGCGCGCCCAGCGTACCGTTCATCGTAATTGCCCACTTCAGTTGCGCAAATGGCGCGGGTAGGCAATCGCCGTCAGCCCAATGCTGATGATGTACAGTACCAGCAACGGCCCCATCACCAACAGCATATTGAATGGGTCCACCGTCGGGGTGATGAACGCGGCGGTAATCGTCACCAGCACCACCGCCAACCGCCAGTTGCGGATCAACGGGCGCGGTCCCAACACACCTAACCGCGCCAGCACAAACGCTACCACCGGCATCTCAAACGCTACCCCGATCCAGAACAGCAGTGTGGTCAGGAAGCGGATGTAGAGTTCGGCGGTCCATTCGGCGCGGAACACGTCGCTTTCAAAGTCGCGCAAGAATTTGAACGCGGCGGGCGTCATGATAAACCACGCGAACAGCACACCTAGTAGGAACAAGCCAGTGGTCGCGGGCAGCGCCAGATAGATGATTCGTTTCTCGTTGCGGTTAAGCCCCGGCGCGATGAACATGAATAGCTGGTACGTGACATACGGGCTGGCAAAGATTGCGCCCGCCATCAGCGCCACGCGGAAATACATCACCACGCTTTCGGTGGGTCCAAGCACTTGCAGTTCGTTGCCATACGGACGGATCAGGTATTCGAGCAGTTGCGAGGTGAAGACTGCCGAGAGTACAACACCCAGCACTAACGCCAGCACGGCCCGGAACAGGGTCGTACGCAGCTCATTGAGATGCTCTAAAAATGGCTGCCCAACTTCATCGGCGTCAGCGGTGAGCGCCTGCCATGCACCGTAGCGTTCCGCGTCCTGCTCATCAACTTCGGGGGGCATCACAGAATCAGACATAGGTTACGTTCCTGTTATATGTTGCTGACAGGCTATTGTACCTTGCGCAACCTGTTCAGCCACCGGAGTAGAGAACTAGCTTGGCGTGATGTTCACCACACCTGCACAGGTTAACCCACGTCGCCCTCAATTTGCTTGAGGCATTGTCAATTGTATGCTAAATGTTAGAATGATTCAGTCCTCCTTGTGTCACCCTCTCGGTTGACGCCCGTTGGTTTTGAATCTACACTGAACTCGCATCACCAATACAAAAAATGATTCTGCGACGCTTGGTCATTGACTATGAAACGTAGATTTCAACTGTTAGCGCTTCTGATATTAACCGCAATTGTAGTTGTGGTCGTTGCTGCTTTGATCGTCAGCCAGCACATACCCACTGATGATCCCAAAGTACAAGATAACCAAACTGGAACACTGAATACATTCCCCGACCTTGTTGGCACGAACCTGCTGTTTAAAGAGCTGCACATCCCCGCAGATATGGACTTAGGCCCCAGATTGATTGTCACGGCTTATGATATCCAGCACCAAGCAGCGGCGTATGATTGGCTGGTCCCCCTTGCGCAATTGAATGAGGAGTTTCCGCAATTATCTGGTTACTTTGTTCCGTTGTTGCCCAAAAGCGCCTCTGGCAGTGCCGTCATTGTGATTGGAACGATGGCTGTAGCTATTGGGGATGATTGGGATCGTGCGAATACGATTGTAGTCTTCACTGATGTCGAGAAATTCAATGAAATGGTTGACGTAGATAGCAAAGAAGATATCCAATTATTTCTCGTTGATCACAGGTCTCAAATAGTGTGGCGTGCATCCGGTGATTTCGAGGCGGCAAAGCTCGCAAATCTGCGCGCTGCGCTAGAAGCATTGCTTGGACATATTGAGCAAGAGTGACATGGGTAGTTGTTTCGCTGAATCGAAAAGATTCTAGCATAAGCCCCCTCTTTATCAGCACCTCCATGCATTTTAGTATGACACCCCACGGCAAACAAGCATCTTCCGTTCGAAATCAAACATAATGGTTGTTTGAATACCAGTCACAACAGCAATTGACAAAAGTCAAATACACACGCCTTCTGTTTGTGATAGGTTTCATAAGTAGGGAGTATGTATTCGTAGCGGAAGAATACACGAGTCGTTGGTTTTGAACGATTAATGACAGGAACTTCCTGCGAAACCCAGATAGTAACGCTTTTTTGGGTTTTATACGAGAGCACTAGCTAGTGATTTTAGGAGAAACCGATGCGCACAATAATGAGGTTGCCCTTGTGGTTAAAGTTACTTGTCTGTGGTTGTTTCCTCTTCGTGTTCGCGGCTGTGTTGATAGTCGACACGCGTGTCACCACACAAGCCCAAGGACCCGATGACTTTACACCCATCTCGAATTATCCCGAGATCATCCAAGCCTGGGAAGCAAGCGCTATGGGTAACACATACGATGAAGGCAAAGGACCTAACACCTATTGCTCCCGCTGCCACTCCCCGCAAAACTGGGATCCTGAAGCCATGCCGGGGCCACCACCGAATTGCGTGACGTGCAAATTCCCCACAGACGACGAGATTCGCATAGCACCTACGATGGATTTCGTTGCTGAAGAGGACTGGGTAGGCATTGGCTGCGCCACATGCCACCAGGTCGAAGGCGATACTGTTTACGCCGCCGGTAACGCTTGGCTCAATCCACTATCGAATGAATATATGACAGTAGCTACACCCAATGAGTTGTGCGCGATGTGTCACGTTGACTCCACAGGTGTTTCTGCCACTGGCGGCAGGGGCGTGGATCACAAAATCGTGTTGGGCGGCAGCGCACACAAAAACTGGGCCGCGACCATGGGTGAACGTCGCCCTGAATACTGCACCGACTGCCACGATCCGCATACGCAGGAACCCCAGGGATGCGTAGAGTGCCACAATGACGTGCCCGAATTGGACACGCACATCAAGGGTTTCAATGACGCCCATCTGGACGTCGTGAGTTGCATTGCCTGCCACGACGCCTCAGGCGCAGCAGTAGGTCCGCATCCGGATGAAGCGATGGAAGGCATCTGGACTACTGTAGAATATGGCATGAGCCGCAGTGGCGACCCCACCGTAACCGCGATTGTCTCTCACAGCCAGCAATGGCTGGTTGCCTGTGATCGCTGCCACTATGCTGACAACGAATGGGACCTGAGCGTGCTGACCGCAGCGGGTGAGGTGCCAGAGCCAGAAGAAGCGGAATAAGCGGAATAAGCGGAATAAGGGGATCATTGGTATTAACCACCATTGTCTGCCCCGTTCACCTATAAGCTAAACAAACCGCTGGGGTGAGAGAATCTCTCACCCCACACTATCTTAAGAAGCAAAAAACCCGCAAAGGACGAAGGCAAAATGCCCACCAAACGGGGACAAATTCGTGATATCGGGATTGTTATTTTCCTTCTGGTACTCGGAGGTTTGGTAGTCTACCACTATCAATCTCAGGCCAGTTCGGCGGAGGTTCCTGATACGGATACTGCCATAGTAACCACCGGCCCCGAGCTGCAGGCCTGGCAGGGCGGCCCACATGCGGACACATTTGTCGTGGGCACGAATGGTGAAAATAGCACCTGCGCACGCTGTCATGCGCCGGTCAACTTTGTGCCAAAAATGGACGAGTTGCCCGACAGCTGCCTGATATGCAAATTCGAGATTGAAGAAGCGCCCCCATTCATTCAACAAACTGAGTGGCGGGCTGTGGACTGTAAGACGTGTCACAAAATTGACCAGTATGGCGCGATCCAACCGGAATACGACTGGTTGGAGGTTGCCGTAATGGATGACTATGCCGACGTTGATTCCACGACTGAGTTGTGCCAGAAGTGTCATACGAACGCTGACATCGTAGGACATGTGGAAATTGTAGTGGGGGGGACACACGCCGACCTTGACTGCACCAACTGTCATGACGCTCATGCTACCACAAGCTCATGTTCAACAGGGGGCTGCCACGAGACCAGGGAAGATACTGCGGGGCATGATGATGCGCACCAGATTGTGAGTTGCGTAGCGTGCCACGATGCGGATAACCTGAGTGTTGAACCGAATGAAGAAGCTGGTGGCATCTGGATTACCTTTGCCAGCACCACGATAGACGAGGAAACCAGCGTCTTCCCACACATATCGCACAACCTTCAACGCACGGTTGATTGTACTCGTTGCCACTTCGCTGATAATCCGTGGGATCTGTTGGCAGAGGTAGCGGCTACCCCGTAGCACACTACAATGCCACTATTGAATGGCGCAGAGCAACATCTTTGGAGCTTATTATGACTGACAGACGAGCTAAAATCTTCTGGATCATCGCGATTGTGGCCTTGGGCCTCACTACCGCTATGAATTTGTTTGGGGGCGTAGGGACTGTGTGCGCCGCCTTCTTTACCGAGGATTTCCCGCCCCTGCGGACACTGCTGTATCATAAGTGGCTGTATCAGCGATTGATGCTCATCACCATTTTGATTGGACTCGCAGGCGCTTGGTCAACTTTCGCTCTGTTTCGCGGCGGCAAGCACGTCTACCGTAATGCCCTCGTCGTGCTGCTGATGGGCACGCTGATAGGCGATCTTCATGTGACGGCTTCGCTTGAATTGCGTGGAAAGATCGTGCCCGCCAACGTGAAACTCTACATTAACCTGTTCACCTTGATCCTCTTTTTGGTGATTCGATTGCCTACCATTGGTGGACGCATCAGCTTCTCAAGCCCCGGCGGCAAATCGGAGGCGATGGCAGCAGGCAGTATGGCGGCGATGGTCGTAAGCATTACAATGCTCACCATTAATGTTTGGACCGGATCATCACACGTCTATGAGGGTGCCAACTGGATCGATGTACTACAAATCCCGCTCACATTGGGCGGCGTAGCATTTTTACTGGGAGGGCTTGGCGTATTCACCAGATCATTGATGGCGATTTTCCGCCAACCAGAGCAAGTCCCGCTGCCCAACGAAGCTGTTCCCTGATTCAAAAATATCACACTGCGAGGGCAACCGTGTTGCCCCACACCAAAACCCGACCGCTAGTTCCCCGTGCGGTCGGGTTTTTGATGTATCGGTTTTGGAACTCAGACGCCCACGATGATCAAACCCATCGATCCCAGCATGTATAACGAGGCGAATTTAAACACACCAAAGTTCAGCTTAGGTGAGGGGAATATCAGGCTGACCATCGTAAATCCTACCAGCCCAACACCCAGGCTAATGGTCGCGTGCAGGCATCTCGCACTTAGTCCAATTTGCCACGCCGCTACAGTCATTACCAAAACTGCGGCACTGGTTGAGAGACTAATGATCATACGTGTGGTCTGTTCGCCATATACATTGGCAAAGGTGGGGACGCCAGCACGTTGGTAGTCGCGCGCGTGCTTGATGCCATAGGTCATGATGTGGGTCGGAATCCATAGCAGCACAGCGAATGCAAGCAGTAAGCCAACCGGCTCGATTTGTCCTGCACTCAACGTGCGTCCGGCCAGAATCGGCATACCGCCTGCCACCCCACCCCAAATAATGGACCAGGGCGTGCGACGCTTGAGCCACATGGTATAGATTACGATGTCAAAGAACAACCCCGCGAAGACAACCAAGCCGTACAAGGGAAAAAGCAGCAGCGCGCCCCCCACGCCCAGACATGAAAGCATCAATCCGAGCAGCAGCGCCTCACGCGGATTTACTTGTCCAGAAGGAATCGGACGGTCAGCGGTACGCTTCATCTGCGCATCAATATCCCGATCATAGACCATGTTGAGGATTGTGCTGCCGCTGATAGCGAGGAACAGCGTCACCAGCATGATCGGCAAGTCAGAACATGTCACAAACGGGCAATGTGCGCTCATATGCCCCGCCAGCCCGGTGATCAGCAGCAACCCGGTTTGAAAACTTTTGATTAACTGCCAATAGCCGCGCAATCTAGCACGCAAGTTCAGCGATGTGGTGTAGATCGGTTGCGTCTGCGTTGTCATATACATTCTCCGCCCTACTCTGGAGCATCACGTGCGCAACGAAAACCAACGTTGATGCTGTGATACTCCGGTGTAGCGTTGTTCCGCGTCCAGACGCGCAGGTTGTACTCGTATTCGGCCTTGCTGCCGCCGCGCATATAGCGGTAGTGCTGATCTTCGTAGATGTTCCCGGTCCATTGCCAGACATTGCCCGCCATATCGTACAAACCATAGGGGCTGGGCGAGTCCAGTGTCTCATAACCGTCGTAAGTCAGACCGTTGTAAAAGCCCACCGGCGTGGTAATTCCCTGTTTGCCGACGATCTTTTCGTACAAGTCGCGGCTGCTGTAGAAGTTGGCGTTGTTGCGCTCGATTTCATCTCCCCAGGGATAGGGTCGTCCTTCCGTGCCGCGCGCGGCCTTTTCCCACTCGATTTCGGTGGGCAGTTGCCAACCGTAGAATTCGCAATAGGCTTGTGCGCCGAACCATGTGACCTGCACCATCGGGTGATTCTCATACCCTGCCTCGACTGTAAATGCTGTACCGTCGAATTCCAGCCGCAGCCCTTTTTCACCGACAGGAATGTGCAACCAATCTCCTGCTTCAATCGGCTCCTCATGGCTATAACCCTGGAACACGTCACCGGGATAATAGCCTACGATTTCATCGTCTGCTTCAACAAATTTGATGGTTCCGTCTACCAGCGCCGCATTAAGGTATGCGGCGTACTGGGTGTTGGTCACGTCCGTAATCATCATCTCATAGGCATAGTCGACCATAGTTTCATCGCTGTGCAGACCCATCAGGAATTCGCCTGCTGGAATCAGTGCCCACGCCTCAACATCGATGCCGGTTTCAAAGGCTGGTGGCTCAGTATCAGATTCATCAGAGCACGCTGCGACTACCCATACTATTAGCAGTAAAAAGATGATTGTGCGCTTCATTGTGCCACCTCTTGTGCAGTAGCCAACGGGTCCTCGGCGTCATTTGAACTATCTTGATCTGATGCGTCAAGTTCTGCCTTCCAGCGCCCGTCGCGTTCAAACAGGTCGATCAACCGCCAGATCATGATCGCGGCCAGGGCCACCACTACAGATGCGAGACCAATGTCGGCGAGCGCCATCATCCAGTTCACGAGTGGTTGTTGATCAGCTTCAGAGACGAATAAGCGTTTCATCTCAAGGATAGTCACGGCACCAAAAGCGACGTCGGACCCGATGATGACCACCCAGCCGAACCATTGGCGGGCGCGCCCTTTCAGGCCAGCCATATCAGCGTAGTAGAGTAAAATGATCGTCGCGACGATGCCCGACAGGATGTGCCAGTGTCCGGTCAGGATGATGCGTTCTTCGCGCGCGGGCCATACTCGAAAGATATCCTCCAGTTTTACAGCCACAAAAATCCCGATGCCGCTGACGGTGAAATTCATGAACACCATCTGCCACAGCGAGCCAAACTTGAGCGGGTCATGCACCAGCGCACGTAAGCTCTGGACAACGTTCGCTTTTTCGATCCCTTGTTCGTCCAGGCGCTCACGGATCAGTTTTCGGAAACCAAAGATCACCAGCAGCAGCGCGGAGAGCAGGATAGGCACCGAGCCAACGTAGATGATGACGTGCGCGATAGGCTCGAAGGGTACTACTGCCCACACTCCCAGCGTAATGACAATCGTACCAATGATCATCAGCGGCATCGCGATCTTGTGCAGGATACCTTTGAAGTTGAACCAACGACCTACAACCAGCGCCAATGCTACAGCGACCAGGGTTAGCATGATGTGTAAATGGCCGATGATGGCTAGTTGTAAACTCGTTTTATGCGGTTCACGAATCAGGTCTTCCGCCAGGAACGTCTCATGACCATTGCCCCAGGAAGCGCCGGTGACTGCCCCGAACAGGGCCGAACCAAGCATAGCCACCGCCATCACGAAAAAGGCAGCGCGCTCCAGGTCAACTTTGCGCCAATGTGAACGGTCAGATTCTGTGACATGATATTCTTTGTTCCACGGCCACAGCGCAGTTGCCAAAAGTACCCCGGCGAAAAAGACCAACGACTGTCCAAACAGAAACAGCCCGTGAAAAATCCATTCGTGGCCGAAGTAAGCAAACGCCAGGCCAAAGAAAAACGAGATGAGATAGCCGAAAGTGACGGTGCCGTTGATCGTGATCTGCTGATGTTCTTTCATGGGCACAATCGCAGTGATGATATACACCTCAATCGCCACCACCGTCATCGCTATCGTATGATAGAGCATGATGATGCGACCCTCACGCTCTGCTGGATTCAGGTCCATATTCAACAACCGGACCGTCACATCTTTGATACCCCATTCAACCATCGGGCCGGATAATGTGCCCCAAATGGCCGTCACCAGTGCGATCAACGCAATGGCGACCAGTATCAATCCCTTGGTTGAACGAAAGAGAAAGTTAAACCGGGTGTAAAACGCCTGCATTGATGTTCCCTCCACTAACTCTCTATAAGAATCGCACCAAAACTTAGGCTGATTTCGCTGCCAGCATCCGCTTGACAAATCCCCAGGTGAATGCGAGGGTCATCAGCAGCAGCAACGGAGCCAGAATGTCGAATACAACCGACTCGCTGAAGAATAGGAGCTGTCGGTCTGTCCTTAGAAACGCCAACGCGACTCCGCCCACATCAATGAGCAAGCCGCCGACGGACACCAGCGCAAAATCGTTGAGTGCGCGGCCCTGTTTGATGGCAAACAACGGCACCCCTAAGATAATGAGGCCCGAGGTGGAGTGGACCACCACCAGCACTGCGGTTGCCAACCCGGTGGGGCCGGTGAAGCGCGTGATGGCAATCGCAATTAATCCGATGATCGCAAACGCCCGAAACCCCATTTCGTACTGCGGGAAGAACTCGGTCACTAACCCCAATGCAAGCCCTGCCGGGATTAGCACCGCCACGATCACGACTAAATCATTATCCAGCGCGTCATAGGTGAACGCAATCAGCAGCAGCCCAGCCACCAGCAGCACGGAGAAAGCAATCATGTAGTAGATATAGAATTGTTTCTTCGTTTGACGATATTGGGTAAAAAAACGCCAGAGCAAATAGATGGCTGTCAGCCCGGTGCCCAACAAGATTAAACGGTCCAAAAGTGTCATGGTTTTGTGCCCCTCCAGGTTGTATTTCCCTCTGCTAATTGGCTTTTTATGCTGAGATTACAGCATCCGCTGAAGTTGATGCTAGATGCCGCACACAGCGGCTTACACTATGTAGCTTCAAAACAGAAGGGTTCTCAACAATCTTTGTGTAGCATATCATGAAGGATATGGACCGTCATTGATTTTCGTCAAGTGAGGGTTAGCTTGAGTCGATGAGGGGTACACGCCGCATGGTAAAAAATATGCCGTGCAGCAGCATAGTGCATTAGTTTCATCCCGTATTGGCAGTGAAACCAATCAACGAAGAAACAGGCAGCCAGCACGCAGTATTCAAGTGTACGCGGTAACGGTTGTTCTCAGTTGGCAGGCTCAATTTCCACCTGGGCGATTTGGGCCAGTTTATCCGGTTTACATACAACAATCGTCGATCTGGAGGTCATAATATAACCAGCATCTCTAAAGGAACTTAGCGACCGGCTCACGGCCTCCGGGACTGTAGACGTTTGTGTAGCCATCTTATAGATGGTGTGATCTTGGCGAGAAATCGATTGTCGACCGTAGTTGCTTAGATCAAGAATGAGTTTAGCGATGCGTGCGCGCACGGTTAGGAAACAAATATCCGTCACCATAGAGATTAGAACACGAGTGCGAGCAGCCAGGATAGGCAAAAACCCCAGCGCTACCTGTGGATAACGTTCCGACAGAGAAACCAGAACGTCGTTGTCAGCGTTCCAGATGAGACAATTTTGGGCAGCAGTAACAGTAAACGCATTGGGGCCGCCATCCAAGATTGCTAACTCATTGAATATGGTAATTGGCGTGAGTATGTCTACCAAAACTTCCTGTCCATCCGGTCCCAACCTATAAAGGTGAACCTGACCAGAGAGCAAAACAAACAGTCCCGAACAGGGAGCTTCTTCCATAATAATCACTGCACTGGCGTGAACTTTCTTGATATGACCAGCGCTGATAATTGTTTTGATGTCCGTGATCGACATGCCTTTAAAATATCTGAGACGACTCATACGTTTGACAAGCGAAGGGATATCAACCATCTGGATCGGCACTTTCTGCTACAGGGTTCAAGGTAAATTGCGAGTCCAGCACCTATGATGCATGAATGTCAATGATAGCCCAAGCAGGGGAAGCTCACTTGTAACAATACAAGATGCGCACCTTAGAAGCTAACCGTTCGGGTTCAATGATAGAGAATTCATTGATTACATTATATATTGATTTTCGTCAATTCAAAGCATTGGGCGTGGAGGGTTGAATCTTATTGATGGAAATCTAACGCAGGGGTGAGCTAGACTTATCCACGAAGAAAAAAGCGCTCAAGGATAAGAGACCTATGCTCGAACCATTGGCTGAGGTCTTTGGTACGTTGACAGATGGTCGCAAACGCTGGGGCAAACGCTACGCGTTGAGAAGCGTGATGACCGTTCCCATCAAGTGGTATTGGCTGGCCTGAACACGCACGACGTCAGGTGGTTGGCGTGCGTGTTCTGGGCGGCCTGCATCATGACTACCAATGGGCTGCATGAGGGAGAAAACCTTGGGCAGGTGAGTTATCTGACCCCCACAGGTTAAGCCGCGCCGCATGTGGGAGTATGTCTCTGGGCGCACGGGGTGACTCAGATGTACAGCTTCGCAGGGTCGATCTCCTCGCGCAGCACACGCAGTTCTTCAGCAGTCGGCGGATCGATGTGTGGAACTTCGTCGGGAATGATCAGCTCAAAACCAGTGTTGTCGATTACGTCCTGTACCGTTACACTGGGATACAGGGCCTCCAACGTCATACGGTATGTACCCTCACAATCGAAGCCTAGCAGCGCCAGTGTACTCACCACATTGATCGGCCCGGTTCCGACGGGCAACCCTGCCGCCTCTCGCGCTCCGGCCCCTGTCAAATAGCCCGGGGTGGTGATAAAGTCGCACTTTGGCACAAACCGGCGCTTATCGTGGCGTATAATGATAATCGTCTGCCAGCATGTTGACCCTACATCGTTGCCGCCGCCGCTGCCCGGCAGCCGGACTTTGGGCGACTCAAACGGACCGATTACCGTGCTGTTCAGATTGCCGTAAGGGTCGATCTGTGCGCCGCCCAGAAAACCGTAGTCAATGAAGCCGCGCTGTGCAGTCTCCATGATATCGCAGATGCCTGACGCAGCGACGGCTCGGTGAAACGTCAGCGCGCCACCGACCGCCGTCGGGAGGTCTTCGATCAGCGCGCCCACGCCGCCAAACTCAAACGCGGGAACCAAGGCGGGCGTGTAGATTTTTTGTGCCAGGGCCGCCGCCAGCATGGGAATACCCGTGCCGATAAACGCTGTTGTGCCATCTTCCATCAACCGTGCCGCCGCGCAGATCATGAGTTCAGTCGCGTTATAGTCGCGTGTGGTAGTGTCATTCATCGGTGACGCTCCGCTTCTCGGCGCAGATCGTCCAGCCGCGTTTCGCCGATCAGATCCAGATATGCGGCATGGTCCGGCACGCCGTACACATACTTCTCGAAATACGCTGCTGCGCCTGTGTCTGTTTTAGCCGCCTCAGCCCACTCGCAAATTCCCTCTTCGTCGCGTGCATGCATATACACCATCTCGCCGGGATGCGAGCCAAATGGCGCATGTATAACCGCGTCCACCAGGAAATACGGGATTATGGTCCGGTCGGGCTGTTGGCGAATCTCATCCGATTCGACGATTTCCTCGGCACTGATGATCAGGCGCTTGCTGGCGCGGGCCAGCTCAAACGCAAACCCGCTAATGCCGTCGATTTGCGCGTTGCCATAGCGGTCTGCGCGGTGTACATGGATCAGACCCACGTCAAGGATCAGCGCCGGAACCAGACAGATTGGTTTGCCGGTGAAGGGGTCTTCGACCACTTTGGCGGCGCTATATTTCATTGTGTCTGTGCCGAGCATAGAGCGAATCGGCAGAAATGGCACGCCCATCGCGGTTGCTTTCAGACGCGTGGTTAGCGCAGCGTTACTCCATTCCACGACCTTTTTCACCTGCCCGCCCTCGATCGTGCGACGCAGTGGATGACTGACGCCATATACTTCCAGGCCGATGTATGTCAAATCGAGTGATTCGACCAGTCCAGCGGCCAGCCAAAAATCCAGTTCCAGCACGCCCTGGCCCGCCACGCGCAGATTTTGCGGCTTCTGGCGCACCACTTCGCGCGCCAGCGACATCGGACAGCGCACCGTGCCATAGAGTTCGGTACCGATATAGCAGCCATCGGTCACAAATTGCGCGATAGCTTCCTGCTCGGTCATGATTTTGGATTCGAGTTTGCGCGATTTGTGTGTGCGGTTCCAGGCACGAAAGCCCTCGATATCAGGGGGTTGGATCAGTTCGCCCAACCCCTCTTGCAGCATTTTCATAAAATATTGGCGCAGGAAACCCACAGCCTTGTGCTGTAGGAGGAATGCGCCGTTCTCCTCTCTGTTCGCTAGTGTGAATAAGCATAACCATCATTGATCTGGATCATCTGGCAATGACGCCAGCTAATCCCATCCGCTGTACCCACACGAAAATAGCCGTTGGCACGCACGGCGACACGGCCCACATGCGTTCCGGCTCGTTTGCCAGAAGGCACAATTGCGCGCACGACATCGCCGGTTTTGAACCTCTGCACCACGCTGCATCCTTTTGGCTTGGTGCGCGGGAAGCCGTAACGATCCGGTAATTGCATCTGGCGACGTTGGCGACCGGTGGCCTTGATGCGTACCACTTGCAGCAACGGATCAAGTTGCACAGCCCGCCCCGTTGCACCCACACAAGCCGCATCGATCCAATGGGTTTTGAGGTAGCCTTGTTGCACACGGTTGAACTTTGTCTCTGCTCCGGTTGCGGTGGTGACTGGCAACCCGAAACCCTCCAACTCTCGCACAATGTGGTTGCGTGTGGCATTGACCGCTGCCACAGAACGCAGCGCGCGTTGTGTTACGCGGTCTTGCACGTTGGGACGCCCGTATTCCGTTGCTGTGCGATTGCCCTTTTCCAGATTGCATGGGCCACAGGAAATGGTCAGGTTG
>CBEVZO010000005.1:0-19746 GCA_965554365.1 uncultured Anaerolineae bacterium | reverse complement strand
TATCATCAGCCCGTGTGTAACCTTCAATAACCACGAAACATCGAGCAAGAGCTATCCCTATGGCAAGGTCCGTGAGGAACCGATTCAGGATATCACGTTCATTCCGCATTACGAGGAGATCGTGTTCGAGGAGCCGGAACCGGGCAAGGTCCAGACGGTTGATCTTCACGATGGCTCGCATGTGTATTTGAAGAAACTCGATCCGAATTACGATCCCACTGACCGTGCAGCAGCGTTCCAACTGCTGGAAGCAGCGCGGCGCAAGGAGATTTTCCTGACGGGGTTGATCTACATTGACGAAAATCGCCAGACGGTAGCCGAAACTAGCCACCTGGTTGATGAGCCGTTGGTGCGGTTACAGGAGGATGTGACACGCCCATCGCGTGAAGAATTGGACCGCGTGATGAATCATCTGATCTGCTGCGATTAGCGCAAACACGCTTCATTTTGCGGAATCAAACAGGGCGACTCTCTAAACGAGAATGTCGCCCTGCTGTGTTACTCAAAGCTGTATATTATGCGTCGTGGTTGAGTACCAGGCTCCGGCGGTGGATACGCACTGCGCTCATTTCCAGCCCCAGCGCGTCGATCAATTCGTCGGGGCGGCCATTGGCACGTTCTCCGGTGCGCAGCCGCGCGATGAGGTGACCTTCCCCGTCCATGTCTAGCCCCATGATCAGCGGACGCAAATCGTAGGTTTTTTTCTTCTTGTGCCGCACACGTTCGATTGTTTTTTGTGCCAGCAGCGCATCGGCGCGCGTGTACAAATCCTCAGGCGTTAATTCAGGATCGTGTGGCGCGATCACGTATTCGGCGCTGAAGACTTGCGGCGGCAGCGACGGCGATTTGATCGGAACCTCTCGCAGGGCGTAGATATGCAGTCCAACAGGACTTTGCCTCTGTAAATGGGCGATCCACGCCGCCGGGAAATCATCTTCCAGCGGGGCGGTGAGCCAGGCGTCAAGCATTTCGCTCTCGCTGGTGATACCCACCGCCAGCGCCGCCGCGAACTGCAAGCGAGGCCGGGGGTTAAACCCGCGCGTATACTCCAACGGAATCCGGGCACGCCGCAAGATGCGTTCCCAGGTGGTCACGAGGTCCAGGTGGCCCACAAAGCGCAGCGCGCCGTGTTTGCCAAAGGTGATGCGTAAGCGTTGTTGTGTTAGCATGTGATTCATGTTCCAGATTATATCAGTGCGGCAGGGCACACGGCTATGCTGAGTTTTATCTAGTGTTGCGGCGGGTTGGCTGGTATACTCCCGTGATGTTTCGGAGGGGCCGCAGTGCGTCATCGTACGTCACAGCAGAATCCGTAACCTTTACGACAATGAGGTGTTAGTACGCATGATTGAGCCGGATACCCTGGCTGAGCGCAACTACGTAGATGCCGACGATGCCGTACTTGTGGCATGGGCCAAAGAAGACACGGCGGCATTTGGCGAGTTGTATACGCGCTACGTCAACAAGATTTACAACTACGTGTATTATCGTACCGGAAACCATCATGATGCCGAAGATTTGACCTCGCGCGTGTTTTATCGGGCGCTGGCACATATCGGTAAGTATACGGATCGTGGTGTGCCGTTTTCAGCGTGGTTGTACCGCATCGCGCATAATTTGGTGGCGAACTGGCATCGCGATCGCGGGCGGAAGAAAGTCATTCCATTAGACGAGCATATCACCAGCGGTATGAAATTCGACGCACCTGAAGCTGTGGCTGAGAGTCAAGAAGAGGAAGCGCGGTTGCTTGAATCGATTCGCGACTTGCCTTCTGACCGGCAGCAGTTGTTGATACTCAAGTTTGTCGAACGGCTCTCGAATGCGGAAATCGGTGCGATTATGAATCGCACTGAGGGAGCGATTAAGTCGCTGTATCACCGCACGTTACTCGCATTGCGCAGCACGATGGAAGAGCCTGCCGAGCCAGAGGAACCCAAGCCTAAGCGTCGGCGGTTTCGGCGTTGGACTGCGGACAGTGTAGAGTAGCTCTCAACCATCCTACACGTCATTGTCAGATAAGGAAGACGCATGATGAATTTACCCGTAATCTTCCGCAATCGCTCAGAGCAGCAACTGCAAGATTTCTTGATGGTCCACGCTGATGCGCTGATCGCGGGTACGATGGACCGCGAGACATTGTTGACCCAGGCTGATTGGGTGATCCGTAGCCAGGTGGAGTATTTGTTTGATCTTGCCGAAAATGTGCAGCGCGTGATGACGGATGTTGCACCCTCCGATCAGTTTGTCAAGCAGTTAGGTTTACAACTGACCGCCAGTACTGATCATGATATGCAGTCGTGGTGGCACTGGGTGCGTCAACTGTCGCCGCGCACGCAGATTGCAGCGGGCATTGGCGGCGCGACAATCACCGCAGGATTGGTGTTACTCGCCACGCGTTCGATGCCCGAAGCGCTCGAATTCTGGCGCAACCGCCGCACCGCAACCGTTTGATCTGCGCGTTCACACGTATTCACCCAGGGGAGGAAATGATTGATGAGTGATAAACATTACGCTCGGATTACGGGCTGGGGCAAGTATGTGCCGGAACGTGTGTTGACTAACGCTGAGTTGGCCGAGATGGTTGATACTAGCGATGAGTGGATTACGACGCGTACCGGGATCAAAGAGCGCCGTATCCGCACCGAGAACGATACGACGTCCAGCATGGCCGTCGCGGCCTCGCAGGAGGCGCTGGCGTGTGCCGGGATTACTGCGCAGGACCTCGACCTGATTATCGTCGCTACGTCGTCGCCCGATTACCTGCTGCCTTCGGTCGCGAGCCAGGTGCAGGATATACTTGGCGCGCAGTGTGGTGCGTTTAGCCTAGTGGCTGGGTGTTCCGGTTGGGTGTATGGACTGGCGACAGCGAATCAATTCATCACTAGCGGGGCGTACAAACGGATTTTGGTGGTCGGGGTAGAGATCATTTCATTTGCGATGGACTTCACTGACCGTACCACCTGTGTGCTGTTCGGCGACGCGGCTGCGGCAACCGTGATCGAAGCGATGGAAGAACCGGGCGGCGTGTTGGCGTTTGAACTGGGATCGAAGGGTTCTGGTGCAAAGGCACTGTATGTCCCCGACGGCGGCACGGTCAACCCAATTTCACAGCGCACAATTGACGAACGCCGCAGTTATATGCGCATGAACGGGCCAGATGTCTTCAAGTTTGCTGTGCGCACGCTGGCGAGTTCGCTCAAACGCACAATTTATGAGGCGGGATTGACGCCTGATGACATTGATCTGTTTATTCCGCACCAGGCCAATGCGCGCATTATTGAAGCGGCGGCACGGCAGATGCGTGTGCCCGCTGATCGATTCTTCATGAACCTGGACCGCTACGGCAACACCTCGGCGGCATCTGTGCCGCTGGCGATGGTCGAAGCTATCGAGGAAGGGCGCTTGAAGGATGGTGACAAGGTCGCGATGTGTGCGTTCGGTGCGGGCCTGACCTGGGCCACCGTTGTGATGCAGATGGGCACGGGGACATCAGACCTCGCGGAAAGTCTGTTCTCGGTGGGGCGGGCGCGGTATCTGGCGCGTCGCGCATCTGACGCGGTGCTGGATACAGCACAATCGGCAATGCTCCCGCTGTACTCATTCCTCTACCAACGCCGCAAGAAAAAGTAGCGTTGTGACTTCATAAGCAAATGCTGCCCCGATCTGGTTGATAGGTCGGGGCATTTGTTTTAAACTCGTGCCATTATTGGTCACTTATTGGCCCTGCGATTCAAGGACCGTCCATGCAGCACATTTTTCTATCGCCCCACTTGGATGACGCGGTACTAAGCTGCGGGGGACATATTTATCAGCTCGCGCAGGCAGGCGCAGCCGTGACGGTGTTTACGATCATGGCGGGGGCGTTGCCACCGGACTTGATACCGCATCCGTTCATCGAAGAACACATTCTCCGGTGGATGTTGGGACCTGATCCTGTGCCCGGTCGTCAGGCAGAAGACCGGCGCGCGGTGGCGGCGTTGGGGGCGACTGTGCGGTTTGGTCCGTTTGCAGATGCGCTATTCCGCACGGACGGCAGTGGAACGGCGTTGTATACGGACCTGGCACGTCTGTTTGGGCCGGTGCATGGTGACGATCCCGTGCAAGCGCACAGCAACGTGATCACGGACGCACTGGACCCGACCGCGACGATCTATGCGCCGTTGGGCGCAGGCGGGCATGTGGATCATCGCTGGGTGCGTGATGTTGTGCTGCGCTGGAGGCAATCACAACCAGGGGTAGCGGTTTTCTTCTACGAGGAGTATCCTTACAGTGCGGATAGCGTAGCGGTGCTTGATGCCGCGCGTGCTGCCATTGGTCAACCGCTGGCCCCAGTGGTTTATGCGGTAGATGACACAGCACTGTTGGCGAAGATTGACGCGATTGCGTGTTATGTGTCCCAGATCAGCACGTTTTGGGAAAATACTGCTGCGATGGCACGCGCGGTGCGTGCGTATGCTGCGCAGATTGGACAGGCGACAGAATACGGTAGGTATGCCGAGCGATTTTGGTGTGTGGTGTGATGCGTGACAGCACAGCACACAAAGCTAGTGGATGGGAGAACACTTGATGAGCGACGCGCAGAGCAAACCCCTTGAACAGGCGTTGCAGGTGCTACAGGCGCTACAACAACAAACTGATGGCGAGATCAAGGTGCAGCTAGATGATGTGGCCCAGTTATTAGAGGCGGCGGTCCGGCGTGGTGAGGGTGAAGAAGCGGAAGCCTTGCGTCAGCAGATTGATGCTATGATCCTGACCAATGCCCAATTCGTCTCGGTGATGGTGCATGAGATTCGCGTGCCGATGACCAGCATCAAGGGCTATTCGGACATGCTCGCCAAAAACGTGATGGGCGAACTGAACGAGATGCAAACGCAATTTGTGGAGACGATTCGCTCTAATGTCTCGCGCATGGAACATCTTGTGACCGACATCAGCGATATGAGCAAGCTGACGGCGGGGCAAATGCGGCTTGATCCGAAGATGGATATGTATAAGAATGTTTCCATGCAGGTCGAGAAAGACACGGCAGAACTGGCGGAAGAACACAAGCACAACTTGGTGTTTGATACCCCGCAAGGTTTGCCGCTGCTCAATCTGGATAGCACACGGTTGGGGCAGGTCTTGACCAAGCTGGTGATCAACGCGCTCCAATATACCCCCGACGGTGGCGAGATCGTAGTGCGCGCCGAAGACGTGGGTGGCAAACTCAAAGTCACGGTGACTGACAACGGTATCGGCATGACCGAGGAAGAGCAAGCGCGTGTGGGCGAGTTGTTCTGGCGCGGTGAAAGTGAGCATGTGCGCACATTCAAGGGGCACGGTTTAGGGTTGCCGATCTGCATCGGGTTGATCAAGGAACTGGGCGGCGAGTTCTTCTACGAAACCACGTTCGAACAGGGCAGCACGTTTGGTTTCATCGTGTCCGGCATGAGCTAACCAGAGACAGGTTTACCACGCCACGCGTCTGTTTCATTCTTGAGCGCATCCAACCAAGCGGGTATACTTTACGCGCTTGGTTTTTTTGTTTATTTGTACGTGTGTATTGTGGAGGCGTGTTTGTGAATCTACACGAATACCAATCAAAATTACGTTTTGCAGAGTTTGGTGTCCCTGTTCCCAGGGGCAAAGTGGCTCACTCCCCCCAAGAAGTTTATGAGATCACGAAAGAGATAGGCTCCCCCGTAGTTATCAAGGCCCAGGTACTCACTGGCGGACGTGGTAAAGCGGGTGGTGTGAAGGTCGCGCAGACGCCGGACGAAGCACAGGCGTTGGCGGACAACATCCTGGGGATGGACATCAAGGGGCATCGGGTGCTTAAGGTGTTGGTGGACCCAGCCTCAGAGATTCAGACCGAGATTTACCTGGGAGTGACCAATGACCGCGCCGCGCGCAGACCGCTGATCATGGCGAGCGCTGAGGGTGGTGTGGACATTGAAGAGGTGAATCGCCAGACACCGGAAAAGATCATCCGCGAGCATGTTGATCCGTTTCTAGGGCTGCGCGATTACCAGATTCGCAACCTGGCGTATGGTATTGAGTTGCCCCGCGATTTGTGGCGACAGTTCGGCAAGATCGCGCGCGGGCTGTACAACTGCTACGTTGGGAGCGATGCAACATTGGCCGAGATCAATCCCCTGATCATTGACGGTGACGGCAATCTACTGGCGGTGGATGGCAAAATGTCGGTGGACGATAGCGCGTTGTTCCGGCATCCTGAACTGGCCGAAATGCGCGACACCAGCGCCGAACCCCAGGCCGAAACCGAAGCGCGTGCCGCTGGTTTGAGCTACATCAAGCTGGATGGCGAAATCGGCTGTATGGTCAACGGTGCGGGGTTGGCAATGACCACGATGGACATGACCAAGCTGTTTGGTGGCTCTCCGGCGAACTTTCTCGACATTGGTGGTGGCGCGCAAGCGGAGACAGTCGCGACGGCGCTGCGCATTATTCTCGCTGATCCGAATGTGAAAGTCGTGCTGTTCAACATCTTTGGCGGTATCACGCGCGCGGATGAGGTCGCCAGAGGTATTCTGGCCGCGCTGAACGAACTCACGGTCGAGCTGCCGATGGTAGTGCGTCTGGTGGGCACGAACGAAGCAGAGGGTCGCCGGTTGATCGACGAGGCGAACATTCCGAATATGGTCACGGCGGCAACGCTGGCTGAAGCGGCTGAAAAAGCGGTCGCAGCGGCTAAAAACGCATAAGGGGCAGACGAATCAATGGCTATTTTAGTCGATAACAATACTAAACTTTTGGTACAGGGCATCACCGGGCGCGAAGGTCGTTTCCATGCCGAGCAGATGCTTGAATACGGTACGGACATCGTAGGCGGCGTAACTCCCGGCAAAGGCGGCGAGTGGGTGCTTGGCAAACCTGTGTTTGATACAGTGAAGGCCGCACGCGAAGCCACCGGCGCAAATGCTACCGTGATTTATGTCCCGGCGTCGTTCTGCGCGGACGCGATCTTTGAAGCGATTGACGCAGGGATCGAGTTGATTGTTGCCATTACCGAGGGCGTGCCGATATTGGATATGATGAAGGTGCGCGCGCGCTTGGATCAAAGCGACAGCCGTTTGCTCGGGCCGAACTGTCCCGGTCTGCTCACGCCCGGTCAGGCGCGGGTGGGTATCATGCCGGGCCACATCGCCATGCCGGGCAACGTGGGGGTGGTGTCGCGCAGCGGCACGCTGACCTACGAAGTGGTTCACGCGCTGACGCAGAAGGGCATCGGGCAGAGTACGTGCGTCGGCATTGGCGGCGACCCGATCAACGGGACCAGTTTCATCGACACGTTGGAGATGTTCGAGGCAGACGCGCAGACCGAGAAAGTCGTGCTGATCGGTGAGATCGGCGGCACGGACGAGGAACAAGCGGCGAATTTCATCACCAACTATATGTCTAAACCGGTGGTGGGCTTCATTGCCGGACGAACCGCACCTCCAGGGAAACGCATGGGGCACGCGGGCGCGATTGTCGAGGGCGGCGCAGGCACAGCCGAAGACAAGATCGCGGCGCTGAATGCAGCGGGCGTTAAAGTAGCCGATCACCCGGAACAGATTGCCGATCTGATCTAACACAACGCTAGCAATATGATATCCTGCGGGGTGTGATACGCATCACGCCCCGTTTGCGATTCTGCTGCGATCCGGTGCATGGCATAAAATCGCGCTACCTTTTGTCAGAGTCATGCTGCCAAGTCTTGACCCTGCTGATCCGCTATGGTATGCTGTCCGCATCATAACAGCGTTGACGGAAACGAGTACGCTCCGGGCGGGCGATCAGCGAGCCTGGGACAGTGAGAGCCGGGTACGACGGCGGAGCGGAAAATCCTTCCTGAGTTGCAGGCTGAACGCGCACCATCGCACCAATCAACGACGCGTTACTAAGCTGTGCCGGACTGGTCCCCGTTACCTTGACCCTGCCATACCCTCCGCAATGTGTGTCATAGTGCGGCAGTCGTGGCAACTAAGTGCCCTGCCGTTTTATGCGGGGAATGAGGGTGGTACCGCGAGAGTGTCAAGCTCCCGTCCCTTGATGTGGGATGGGAGTTTTTGTGTTTTGGGATAAGCATAGGGAGTCAAACCCGTTGACTAACACTGATGCAGTGACGATCCGGCCTGTTGAGCCGCGCGACGAAGCCGCGATTGCGCGGATGTGGCAGGCGCTCACCGATTATCATGTGGCGCTTGATCCGCGTATGCCGCACGCCGCACCCGGTGGGGCGGAACGGTACGCCGAACGGTTGATCAAGCGGCGCAATGATCGGCAGACGCGTGCGTTAGTCGCGGAGGTGGACGGTGAAGCGGTGGGCTATTTGCTCGGCGCGGTGATCGACCTGCATCCTGATCTGTTTCAGCACGTTGATGTGGGGTTTGTTGCGGATGTGTATGTGGACTCTGATTACCGGCGGCGTGGGATTGCGCGGCAGTTGGTTGACGCGATCAACGTGTGGTTTGCCGAGCAGGGCGTGACTCACACGGAGTGGCAGGTTGCCGCAGCGAATACGGCGGGCCTGCATTTCTGGGAAGCGGTTGGCGGGCTGGCGATGACGGTGCGGATGCGTGTCAGCGTGGATGGAGGTTTGTAGCGGTGCTGCGACAACTCTGGACATGGCTGGGACCGTCGCGTGCGGTGCTGCTCACCGTGCTGCTGATTGGGATGATTGTCGGCGGCGTGGTGGTGCAGTTCAGTGTTGATGATGCGGATGCACGCACCAGTGCGCAGTTGGGGTTGGTGTGGGCGTTTGTTGCGGTACTCGGCATTGTACTCAGTGTACGCATGACCGGGGAGGCACGGCGGCGGCTCTGGATGGCATTGGGGCCGGGCTTGGCGCTGGTAGGGATTGGCGTATTGTTGCCGCCGTTGGCGCTGTTTTTCGGTGGTGCGGGCCTGGGTTGGATGATCGCGGGGCAGTTTGTGCTGCGAGGCCGCGTACGGATGGAGTATCAGACGGCAGTGAAACACATGCGTAAGGGTGAGTATGCGCCGGCCATCACCGCGATGGATACACTGATCGAAGCCGAGCCAAAGGCCGCCGAACATTACCGTTTTCGCGCCGACCTGCACCGGCTCAATGGCGATCTGGACCGGGCTGTTGCTGACTTTAAGCGCGTGATCAGGTTAGAGCCGGACGCCTTGCACGGTTATACCGGGCTGGCCGAAATCGCTGTGCAGCAAGAAGATTTTGAGCAAGCATACACCTATGCGCGGCAAGCCGTGAAGCGCGATTCCGGCGGTTGGATGGCGGCCTATAACCTGGGCATGATCGAAGATCGCCGCCGCGCTGCAAAATCCGCCACGAAACATCTGGAACGTGCGATGACGGCGGGCATTCCGCACAGCCGCTACCGGCTGCTGGCGCATCTATGGCTTGCACGCAGCGCCTATCGCCAGGGTCGAATAGACGACGCCCGCCAGCAAGTTGCCGCGCTGCGCAAACAAGTGGGTGGGCTGCGAGAATGGTTGACGCTGTTGGACGACGAGCAGGCGGTGTCGCTGCGCCAGATGTTGGGTGCGGACGTGGCGCTAGCCGAGCAATTGATGGACGAGACCACGTCACTTGACGTTTTGAATGACTGACAGGCGATGCATCAGGAGGTGGCAACGTGGCACACGGACAACTACAACCTGCGCCGCGCGGGATTCCCGGTCCAGTATGCTCCACATCGTCAGCGTTTTTGAGTTCACCGGACCACTAACCAGGAGGGATCATGTTTAAGCCTGTAACACCGAAAGTCGATATCGACGCGCTCGAACGGGAGCAGCTCGATTTCTGGCGCGAGAAAAACGTCTTCCACCGTTCGATGGATGAACGGAAGGGCGGGCGCACATATGTGTTCTATGAAGGGCCGCCGACGGCGAACGGGCTGCCCGGTACACACCATGTGCTGGCACGCGCCTTCAAGGATATGTTCCCGCGCTACCAGACGATGCAGGGCGCATATGTGCTGCGTAAGGGCGGTTGGGACACGCACGGTTTGCCCGTCGAGATCGAGGTCGAGAAGGAACTCGGTTTTAAGCATAAGCATGAAATCGAGGACTACGGCATCGCGAAATACAATGCCAAATGCCGCGATAGCGTGTTCCGTTATATCCAGCAATGGGAAAAGCTGACCGAGCGCATCGCGTTCTGGGTGGACCTTGATACGGCGTACATCACCTACGAAAACGAGTACATCCAGAGTGTGTGGTGGATTCTGCGCCAGTTCTGGGACAAGAACTTGCTGTACCAGGGCTACAAAGTCGTGCCCTACTGTCCACGCTGCGGTACACCGCTGAGTAGTCATGAGGTATCGCAGGGTTATCAGACGGTGCAGGACCCCAGCGTATTTGTGCGTTTCGCGGTCAAAGATGAGCCGGGAACCTACTTTCTGGTCTGGACCACGACGCCCTGGACGCTGCCCGGCAACGCGGCGCTGGCCGTCAACCGGCGCGAGACGTATGTGCTGGTCGAAGGGCCGACGGATGACGGTACAGGCACGGAACGCCTGATCCTGGCGAAGGCGCTGTTCGATAAGGCGCTCAAAGACCCCAGCGCGTACACGGTGGTGCAGGAAATGAAGGGCGAAGAACTGCTCGGCAAACACTACGAGCCGCTGTACAGCTTCCTGGAGTGTGAGGAAGACTACGCCTACGTGCTGCATGGCGATTTCGTCAGTATGCAAGATGGCTCCGGCATCGTGCATATCGCGCCGGCTTTCGGTCAGGATGATATGGATATGGGCCGTGAATACAATCTGCCCACGATCATGACTGTGAAACCGGACGGCACGTTCATCGACGAGGTCGAACCCTGGGCCGGGGTGTTTGTCAAGGACGCAGATAAGGACATCAAGCGCGAACTGAAGGGGCGCGGGCTGCTGTATAAGGCGGAGCAGTACGAGCATACCTACCCGTTCTGCTGGCGTTGCGGTACGCCGCTGCTGTATTACGCGCGCGAGACGTGGTTCATCAGGTCCACCACCTACCGCGAAAAGATGATCGAACTCAACCAGACGGTGAACTGGGTTCCCGCTCACATCAAAGACGGGCGCTTCGGCAACTGGCTGGCCGATCTGCGCGACTGGGCGTTGGGCCGCGAACGCTACTGGGGTACGCCGCTGCCGGTGTGGCTCTGCGAGAATCCCGACTGCGATCATAAGCATTGCATCGGTGGCGTGGACGAACTCGCGGAACTCAGCAGGCAAGACCTCAGCGAACTTGACCTGCACCGTCCGTATGTAGATGAGGTGACGTTCCCGTGTGCGAAATGCGGTGGCACGATGCGACGCGTGCCTGAACTGATCGACGTGTGGTTCGATAGCGGCGCGATGGCTGTTGCGCAGTGGGGCTATCCCTTCAAAAACCAGGAAAAGTTCGAGGAGCAGTTCCCGGCGGACTACATCTGTGAAGCGGTAGATCAGACGCGCGGTTGGTTTTTCAGTCAGCACGCGATTGCCACGATGCTGTTCGAGTCGGTGAATTTCAAAAACGTGATCTGCCTGGGTCACATCATGGACGGCACTGGGTCGAAGATGTCTAAGAGCAAGGGTAACGTGGTCGAACCCTGGAGCGTGATTGACAAATACGGCGCGGACGCCTTCCGCTGGTACATGTTCACGGCGGGGCCGCCAGGGGAACCGCGTCGCTTCTCGCTGGATTTGGTGGGCGAGGTCGTACGCAGCTTCTACCTGACGCTGTGGAACGTGTATAGTTTCTTCGTCACCTACGCCAATATCGACGGCTTCGATCCGGCACAAGCGCCGGTCCCGGTGGCGGAACGCGATGCACTGGATCGCTGGATTCTCAGCGAACTGCACGCGCTGGTACGCACCGTGACCGACGCTTACGAGCAGTACGATGTGCCACGCACCACGCGACCGATTGAGGAATTTGTGAATGCGCTGAGCAACTGGTATCTGCGCCGGTCACGCCGCCGGTTCTGGAAGACCGAGAGCGATACCGATAAGTTGGCCGCGTATCAGACGCTCTATGAATGTCTGACGGTGGTTGCTAAGCTGCTGGCTCCGACGATGCCATTCCTGGCAGAGACGTTGTATCGCAACCTCATCGCGGGCGTGGATACGGATGCCCCGGAAAGTGTGCATTTGGCATTCTGGCCGGAATACGACGAGGCGTTGATCAACGATACGTTGATGACGAATGTCCGGCTGACGCAGAAACTTGTGAGCCTGGGTCATGCGGCGCGTAACAGTGCGGCGCTGCGCGTACGTCAACCGCTGGCCGAAGCCGTGTTCGTGACGCGTTTCAGTGCCGAGCGCGAGGTCGTGGCTGATTTTGCTGCGACTATTGCCGAGGAACTCAACGTCAAAGCGGTGCACGTGGTGGAATCTGCTGAGGACATGGTGCGCTACAGTCTGAATCCGCTGCCGCAGGTCTTGGGCCGCGCACTGAAGGGCGATTTCCCGAAGGTGCAGAAGGCGCTGCGCGAAGGCGCTCCCGAAGATGTGGAGCGTTGGGCGAAGGCACTGTTAGCGGGCGAACCGATCAACGTGGACGTGGACGGCACGACCTACCATGTCACGCCGGAGCAGTGCGAAGTGGTGCAGACGGCGGCAGAGGGCTACGCGGTAGCCGGCGATTATGGCTACATCGCGGCGCTGGCGACCGAACTCACCGAAGACTTGCTGCTCGAGGGGTTGGCACGCGAGTTTGTGCGCCGCGTACAGACCATGCGTAAAGAGGCAGATTTCGATATCAGCGATCATATCGCGCTCACCTACCAGGCCAGCGAGCGGTCGCTGGCAGCGGTTAAGGCGCACGCAGACTATATCGCCGCTGAAACGCTGGCTGACGAGATGGCCGAGGCCGCGCCGGAGGATGGTGCGTTCACGGGCGAATTCGAGTTTGATGGCGAAACAGTGATGTTGGGTGTGCGGCAACTGTAATCCGGCACGTTATAGCAGCGGGGTGGGCCACGCTCACCCCATTTTTGCTGCGTGCGGCGCTCTCCGTTAGAATCAAGATGTTCACCTGATTTTTGTGACCTAGTATTTGAGGCTGGAACGATGGTTACTACCAAAGAACAATTACACAGCGTACTGCAAGAACTGCACACCACATATGAGATTAAGGTCGAACTGTGGGAGAAGGCCGACACGTTGGACGCAGGCGGGACCGGCTATACCAATCATCAGGCCGATGATGCGACGGCGGTCTATGATCAGACGGTGAATGCGTCCACGATCAAAGCTGTTCGCACGCGGCTGCGCCAGATCAAAGAGGCGCTGGCCCGTGTCGAAGCGGGAACGTATGGTGTGTGCGACAACTGTGGCCGCGAGATTGATATCGCGCGTCTCGAAGCGATCCCGTATACGTGGCTGTGTTTGCGCTGCGCCGAAACACGCGATTATCAGGCGGGCATGTGAGCATGACCGAACAACCCACTCCTACTACCCCTCTGCAACATCCCCCCGACACACGCCTGATCCATTGGCTGTTTCTGGTGGGTGTCACCATCATCGCGATTCTCGCTGATCAGATCACGAAAGCCTACGTGGTGGCGCAGCTCAATCTACACGAGTCATGGATGCCGCTGGACTTCATTGAGCCGCTGTTTCGCTTCACCCATGTACATAACACGGGCGTTGCATTTGGCATGTTTCAGGGCGGCGGCATAGTATTCATCGTGATTCCCATCATTGTGTCTGCCGTGATCGTGTTCTACTACCGCGAACTGCCCGCGCAGGCATGGTTGGTCCGGCTGGCACTGGGTTTGCAGATGGGCGGCGCGTTGGGAAATCTGATCGACCGGCTGCGTCATGGTTATGTGGTGGATTTTTTCAATGTGGAGTTCTGGCCGGTCTTCAACGTGGCGGATAGTTGTATCGTGATCGGTGTGGCGCTGCTGGCGTTTGAGATGCTGCGTGAGGAGTGGCAGTTGGCGCGTCAACGCAAAGCTGAACAGCAATCAGCCGCCGAGGGTGATGCTTCTGAAGCAAGCGAGGAACAGACGTCGTATAGCTGATTTTTGCGGCTAGCGACATCAATAGATATCATTCGGGCAGGCCGATTTCATTGATCCGCCTGCACGTATTTGTTGTATTGGGGTTGTGTGTTGGACTTACCAGGCGTAAGCCTCTGGTGCGGTACCGCCCGGCCCCGGCCAAATCTCGTCCAGTTTTGCTATTTGTTCCTCGCTGAACGCGATTTCCAGGGCGCGCAGACTGCCGTTGAGTTGATCCATTGTGCGCGGCCCAATGATCGGCGCGGTGACGACTGGATTTTGCAGCATCCACGCCAGCGCGACATCGGCGGGCTTTTCGCCAATTTCCGTGCAGAATGCTTCGTACTGCTCCAACTGCGGGCGCAATTCCTCGATGCGTTTCTGAACGTGGTCGGCCATGCGCCGCCCCTCATTCACTTTTTGTAGCGCGCCGCCGAGCAGACCGCCCGCCAACGGACTCCAGGGAATCAGGCCCAGACCGTATGCCTCGCACGCGGGGATCACTTCGAGTTCAATCGTGCGCGCGGTCAGGTTGTAAAGGCTCTGTTCGGCGACCAGCCCCATGAAGTGCCGGGGTTGCGCCGTGCCCTGTGCTTGCGCGATGTGCCAGCCCGCAAAATTGCTGCTGCCCACGTATAGCACTTTGCCCTCGCGCACCAATTGCTCCATCGCCTGCCACACTTCCTCCCAGGGCGTCTGGCGGTCGATGTGGTGCATTTGGTAGAGGTCGATGTGGTCGGTTTGCATCCGGCGTAGGCTTTCTTCGCAGGCGCGCTTGATGTGATACGCTGATAGGCGCGCTTCGTTGGGCCAGTCGCCCATGCCCCCGTACACTTTGGTCGCCAGCACGATCTTTTCGCGGCGACCGCCACCCTGTGCCATCCAACGCCCGATGATCTGCTCGGTAACGCCCTCACCGGTCTTCCAACCATAGACGTTGGCGGTATCAAAGAAGTTGATGCCCAATTCCAATGCCTGATCCATGATCGCGAAGCTATCTTCTTCGGTGGTCAACGGGCCAAAGTTCATCGTACCCAGGCACAACCGGCTGACCTGTAACCCGGTACGTCCTAATTGTGTGTATTCCATCGCTGCGGCTCCTCTTAAAGGTAACTACTGTTTTGCATTTTGATTATCTCATGATTGAGCGTGGCGCGACCACTGTCTTTTTCAGTGCGAGGTGTTAGAATAGCGGGCAACTACTGTTGTATTATTGTATTTACGGAGTGCAAAAATTATGTCACGTGTAATTCATGCCCCTCGTGGTACGCAGCTAAGCTGCAAGGGGTGGCAGCAAGAAGCCGCTTTGCGTATGTTGATGAACAACCTCGATCCTGATGTGGCGCGCGACCCCGACAACCTGATCGTCTACGGCGGGCGCGGACGTGCGGCGCGCAATTGGGCCGCGTTTGACGCGATCCTTGCCGCGCTGCGTGATCTGGAAGGTGACGAAACGCTGCTTGTCCAGTCCGGCAAGCCGGTAGCCGTGTTTAAGTCACATCCCGATGCCCCGCGCGTGCTGATCGCTAACTCGAATTTGGTCCCCGCCTGGGCCACACAGGAGCATTTCAACCAGCTCGAACGTGCCGGGCTGATCATGTACGGACAGATGACGGCGGGATCGTGGATTTATATCGGCACGCAGGGGATTTTGCAGGGCACATACGAAACGCTCGGATCGTTGGCGCAGCAAGAGGGTTGGGGCAGTCTGAAGGGGAAATTTACCCTAACAGCGGGCCTGGGCGAAATGGGCGGCGCGCAGCCCCTGGCGGTGACGATGAACGAGGGCGTGGCGCTGATTGTCGAAGTGGACCCACGTATGGCGGAACGGCGTCTGCGGATGCGCTACGTGGACGAAGTGACGGACGATCTCGACACGGCACTCACACGGGTCCGCGCAGCGCAGGCTGAGGGTCAACCGCTGTCGGTCGGGCTGATCGGCAACGCGGGCGATGTGTTCCCGGAACTGGTTGCGCGGGACGTGATCCCCGATGTGGTGACGGATCAGACATCGGCACATGATGCGTTGTTCTACGTGCCGCATGGTATGAGCTATGATGCGGCGCTGGCCCTGCGCGAACGCGATCCTGCTGAATATCAACAACTGGCCCGCCGTACAATGGCGGTACACTGCCAGGCAATGCTGGACTTTCAGGCGCGCGGCGCAGTGGTATTCGACTATGGGAACAACCTGCGGCAGGTGGCGTTTGATGAGGGCGTCGCTAACGCATTTGACTATCCAGGGTTTGTCCCGGCCTATATACGTCCGTTGTTCTGTGAAGGCAAGGGGCCGTTCCGGTGGGTGGCGCTTTCGGGTGATCCCGAAGACATTTACCGCACCGATGAGGCGATTCTAGAACTGTTTCCGGAAGACGAGCATCTGGCGCGCTGGATCAAGCTGGCGCAGCGCGATGTCGAGTTTCAGGGCTTGCCCGCGCGTATCTGCTGGTTGGGTTACGGCGAGCGCGCGAAGGCGGGACTGAAATTCAACGAATTGGTGGCATCCGGTGTGGTCAAAGCGCCGATTGTGATCGGGCGTGATCATCTGGATGCGGGTTCGGTCGCATCGCCTAACCGTGAAACCGAGGGGATGCGCGACGGTACGGATGCCGTTTCGGATTGGGCAATTCTGAACGCGTTGATCAATGCGGTCGGCGGCGCGACGTGGGTTAGTTTTCATCATGGCGGCGGCGTCGGAATCGGCTACAGCCAACATGCGGGGCAGGTGATTGTCGCGGATGGTACGCCCGAAGCAGCGCAGCGATTGCAGCGTGTGCTGACCACTGATCCCGGTATGGGCGTTGTGCGCCACGCGGACGCGGGCTATCCTGAAGCAATTGCTGCGGCAAAGCGGCACGGAATCAAGATTCCCATGCTACAATCCGACTAGGTTGTGCAGGTACTGACTGTATGTGACGTGGTGGGGCAACGATCACCGTGTCTGCACCATGCGCAGGAGTGTCCAGCGAGTTGTGTAACCGGGCTTGGACTGTGCGCTGCATTACGCTATACTCAAACTGGCTTTTGCGCTGTGGGAGAGGCACATACATGGTGAGAGAGTATCGGAGCGAATTGCTAGAACGGACCTTGCGCACTTTACATACGGCTGTGCCGGGCATTATCGCGTCGGTGATTGTCAATATCGATGGATTATTGGTGTCGTCGTATCCGCCGGGGAATGAGAGCGAGAATTTTTCTGAGAATCCTACCAGTAGTCCGCAGGTGGCCGCAATGGCGGCCACGCTGATCGGACTGGCAGAACGAACCCTGGGACGGTTGGCCCAGGGCGAATTAGAGCGCCTGTTGATGGAGGGCGAAAACGGTGTGATGATTGTCTACCCGGCAGGACGCGCGGCACTTGCGGTCCTGGTCGAGAAAGATGTCAGGATGGGCATGGTGCTGTATGCCGCATCACGCGCCCGCAATGATGTCGTGAAAATTCTCGGCGGTTAAACTTACAACTTGGTACAGCAAACGTACTTTAAGCGCGGCTGAGCGACTCAGTCGCGCTTTTCATCTGCTGGCTTGTCCGTCTCTGACGGTTTGTCTTTCGACTTTGCTTCCTCTGCAGGAGGTTTCGCTTCTGCTTTCACTTCTTCTGCCGGCGGCTTAGCGGCTTCGACAGGTGGCTGCTTGGCTGCGTCAGTGGGGGCGGCGGGTTTGGGCGCAGTCTCAGTCTCAGTTGACGGTGTCGCAGTGGGAGATGGTGCAGCCGCGAGTTTTTCTGCAACCGCAGCCGGAGCAGGGGCTTCTGCGGCAGGTGCGGCGGGTTTTTCTGCTGGAGCAGCGGGCTGAATAGTTTGTGCCGGAACGCGCGCCTTGATCTCATCAGTCGTCGTGACTTTGCCGGTGATAGGTTCCTTAGCGGGAGCAGCTTCTGGCTCAGGAGGTAACGGTCCTGTTGCCTTAGGCGCCACGGCTTCTTGTTTTGTTAAAGTCTCACCGGGTTTCAGCGCCTGGAACGTGACTCGAATCATCATCTGGCCCAGGCGCAATTCGTCACCGTCATGCAGACGGTACGGGCGGTGCGCGCTGAGTTTCTGACCATTGAGAAATGTGCCGTTGCTGCTGCCCAGGTCCCACACATCGAGACTCTGTTCGTCGTTTTGACGAATTGCGGCATGGCGGCGGCTGACGCCCATCCGGTAACCGGCGAAAGGTGTCAGATCGATATCCGGCATAGCTCCGGTGGCTGGATCACGCCGCCCGAAGATTGCTTCGGCTTTAGGCTCAACGAAGATTGGCTCTGGGCCGCCCTCGATTTCCAACTTTAATACATCGTCTGTGCCGATCTCGGATACGCCCTGCACTTTCACGTCGGTCAAGACGCTGGCATCCACCCCGATTTCAGCTTTTTCTTCCTCGGATGAAGATTCCAGCGATTTCGTGTCGATAGGCATTTTCCCGATCAGGCTTGCGCCACAGTTATCGCACAGAATTACGCCAGGCCGGTTCGAATAACCGCAATTTGGACATTGCTGCATGCAACACCCCCTGTTGCAGAAGATGATGACGGGTGAGCTTAGATAGTTAATTTGCCGCTACGGTGTGAGCATCATTGCTGGTATAATCATAGTCTATGTTAAAAAGTCATGTCAATCTTGGCAATTAGCTGACTCACACAGTATAAAGAATTATAGCCTCGTTTATCGTCTGCGGCGAATAACGGGCGCGGCCTTTATGAGAGGGTTCCTATTTAGTGAACCAATAAAGACTTAATGAAGTATAATTAATGACACCACTGGAGAGTTTTTTGATGAGCGATGTTTCCCCTTCCGATGGCGATCTTATTCGCTGTTTGCAACAAGGCGATCTCGACGCGCTAGGCGTGTTATTTGAGCGTTACCGTGCCCGTGTTTACCGTACCGCGCTGGCGATTGTGCGCGATCCGGTGGTGGCCGAGGACATTTTGCAGGATTGTTTCCTGAAGGTGCATCACAATGCCGCACGCCTGGATGTTGAACGTCCTCTTGCGCCCTGGCTGTACCGGGTGACGGTTAATCTGAGTTATACTTGGCTGGCACGTGGTAAGAATCGTCGGGCCTCGTTGGATAATGTGGCGGATCGGTTGATCAGCCCGATGAAACAAGCGCCTGACCAGGTGACGGAGCAAAGCGAACTACGTCAGAATGTGCGTAAGGCGATTGAGGCGCTGCATATTGATCAGCGTGTGGTGGTGGTGCTTTACTATCTAAATGGACTGAGCCTTCAGGATATTGCCGAGATTCTTGATTTGCCGGTGGGAACGGTGAAATCGCGGTTATATTACGCCCGCGAGAATCTGCGTGGCAAGCTGGGGGCGAATCTTATTTGGCTGCCTGAGGTGGCACATGGGTATATCTAACGTTTGGCAGGCGCTGCGACGTTTGTTTCTTCCATCAAGTCTAGCGCAGGATTGTATGCTCGATGATTGGATTCATGAGGCCTTGTGGGAGGATGCACTCGCGCAGCCCCCACAGGAAGCCTGGGACCGGGCGCGGATGATCTTGGAGCGTCGCCGGTGTCGCCGTAAAGGGATGTGGGTGTTAGAAGAACCGCTGCGCGATCCGCCGGACACGTTGCCGATGCTGCTGAGTCTGGAGCAGTCCATGCGGGCGCACCGGTTGTACATTGAACGGCGGTATAACCTGAGCTTTTACCTCATAATGAACGCGTTTAATAACTTGTTTCCCACGTTCTCTGCGCTGATCAATTACTAGCGCCCAACCGCTGTTGAGTATACTCACGGGTAGGTCTTGCACCTGCCCGTTTTTTGTTGTGCGCCGGGCGGTGTTATAATGCGAGGCGCATGTGTTTGGTGT
>CBEVZO010000004.1:0-21008 GCA_965554365.1 uncultured Anaerolineae bacterium | reverse complement strand
GGTGCGGGCACGCTCGCCGTGTTCCATGTCGATGCCCATCTCGTCTTGCACATCGAAGCAGAAGCATGTCGGGCACACATTGGTGCAGGACCCACAGGCGAGACACTTGTCGCCCAGGTCGTCCCACAACCTGGCATTGAACCCTACTTGCAGGAGTGCCGGCGCTTGGTCCTTGCTCATCTTCAAGCGCATTTTGAACTTCGGCCACTTGGCGGATTGCACCTGGCCTAATGCCTGGATGTCTTCCTTCTGCGCCATTTGGACGTAGACGTTATCCAGTAGCAGTTGTTCACCTTTTTCTGTGCCCGCATCGACGAGGTAATACTCGCCCATGTCGGTCATGTACAGGTCATAGACTGGCGCAGGATTCAGCGTACCCATGTCCTTACAGAATGAAGCTTCATCACAGGGTGAGAGACATTCGATCCCGATGATGAAAATCTGCTCGCGGCGTGCCATATAGTGTTCATCGTTATAGCCTTCGGCAAACACTTTGTCGTAGAGCAGCACACCGTGCATATCGCAGGAATGCATACCGAAAATGATGGTGGGTTCTACGTCCTGATACACCGGGCGCACATCGAGTTTACGGTTGCCGTTGCCGTTCGAGGTACTCTCGAACTCAAACAGCACTTCGCGTTGCGGTAGAAAATATTTCTTGGGAGGGAGAATGGTTGTAGTGTAGTCGAGGGTTAATTGTGACGGGTCTGTAATGTCATCAAAAGCAAATCCCGTTTCGGTCTGGACAGGTCCGACGACGCGGTAATTGGCTTGAAGTGCCCCGACAAACTCCTGCAACTTCTCCTTAGACAGTATGTATAGGCTCATTAGTTTCTCCGCCTAAGCTCCGTTGCGAGTGAATGCTATCGATACAAGGGTCGACTGTCTTTAGGTTAACAAGAGGCTGGCGCACTCCCCAGTGGCGCATTGACCCACTTTGGTGTGACGTAAATCACATTCCGTGAAATCATGCACAAGGTCACCCAGAGTTTGCGATCATGATCAATCGTTGGTGCTGCGTACTGGGTTTTTGAGCGTCCCGATCCCCTCAATCTCTACGCGCACCACATCCCCAGGACTCAGCGGACTGACACCTGCCGGGGTTCCGGTGAGAATGAGGTCGCCCGGTTCGAGCGTCATCACGCCGCTGATGAACGCGATCAGGGCGGGCACGTCAAAGACCATGTGTGAGGTGCGACTCTCTTGCTGAACCGTGTCGTTCACCGTGCAGCGGATCGCCAGATCAGCCGGATCGAGATCAGTCACGATCCAGGGGCCGAGCGGACAGAACGTGTCGAAGCCTTTGGCGCGGCCCCACTGCCCATCTTTTTTCTGATAGTCGCGTGCGCTCACATCGTTGGCGCAGGTATAGCCCAACACCACATCGAGCGCATTCTTCCGCGCTACGTTGCGTGCCTGCTTGCCGATTACGATCACCAACTCGGCTTCGTGGTCCACGCGTCCTGCGTTATCTGGCAGCACGATTGCTGCACCGGGGCCGATGAGCGCGCTGGGGGGCTTGAAGAAGATCATCGGCTCGGTGGGAACTGCGGCGTTATGTTCGGCGGCGTGAGCGGCGTAGTTGCGGCCCACACACATGATCTTGCTCGGCTGCACAGGGGGCAGCAGTTGTACATCAGATAGCGGCGTCCCTATTTTACCGGGGAGGATGTGCTGCGCGGCAAAAAGGTCGCCGGGCAGCGCGTGGATCATGTCGTCGATGAGCAGGCCGTGCTGCGGGCCAGCGGGGGTCTGATATGCGACAATCAGCGGCATTGTGTTTCGCTCCTGTGTGCTAGGGGCCTCAAATTATGCCAAAGTATAGCGCGCGCCCGCGTGTGAGCTAACACAAAAGACCCCGGCGCGGGGCCAGGGTCTTGAGCGTTTAATCTAACAGGTGTTGCAGTTAGGGCATTTCAACTTCTAAGTCTGCACCAGCCCAGGCAGTGAAACCGCCACCCAGGTTCAGCACGTTGGTGTAGCCCATGATGCGCAGCATAGTCGCTGCCATATTGCCGCGATGACCGGCTTTGCAGTAGACCACGATGTCGGCATCCAGATCGGCGGGCAGTTCACCGGCGAAGCTCATGAGTTCTTCCAACTGCATGTGGGTCGCACTGGGAATGTAACCCGCGCCCCATTCTTCGGGCTTGCGCACGTCGATCAGCAGATCGGGGGCATCTTCAATCAGCTTAATGTTGAGATCTTCAGCCGTAATGCCAGCCCAACCTTCGGGGATACCGGCCAGCGCCGCGTCCACAGCCGCCAACACATCAGCGTCCAGCGCTGGGGCTTCGACCGGCTCAGTTTCAACGGCGAATTCTTCAGCCGTCCAGGCGCGGAAGCCGCCCTTCATACTACGCACGTTGGTGTAACCAGCAACTTGCAGCGCGGTCATGGCGTAGACCGAACGCCAACCCGAACCGCAGTACACGACGATTTCGGCGTGGGGATCGGGCAGTGCGTCGAGATTCTGGGCCAGTTCGCGCAGCGGGATGTTGAACGCGCCAGGTAGGTGACCTGCTTCGGCAGTGTATTCTTCCGGCTGACGCACGTCAACGACGACCAGGGCGTCGCCCTTATCAATCATTTCAACGGACAGGTCGCTCACGGTAACGTTGCCGTAACCAGCGGGCAGACTTTCGTTGTAGGCCAGCAGCGCGTTCATTGCCGCGCCACCTTCGGGCATGACTACTTCGTACTCTGCCCCGGCCCACGCGGTAAAACCGCCGCCCAGGTTCAGCACGTTGGTGTAGCCCATGACGCGCAGTATGGTTGCTGCCATGTTGCCGCGATGACCGGCCTTGCAGTAGACGACGATGTCGGCATCCAGGTCGGCGGGCAGCACGTCGGCAAAGCTCACCAGTTCTTGCAGCGTCATGTGAGTCGCGCCGGGGATGTAACCGTCGGCCCATTCGCCAGGGGTGCGCACGTCGATCAGCAGATCAGGAGCATCTTCGATCAGTTTAATGTTGAGGTTGTCAGCCGTGATGCCAGCCCAGCCTTCGGGAATACCGGACAGGGCTGCGTCCACAGCCGCCAACACATCAACGTCTAGCGCCGGGGCTTCGCCATGCATAGCTTCGACCGACTCGGTTTCAACGGCGAATTCTTCAGCCGTCCAGGCCCGGAAGCCACCGCTCATGCTGCGCACATTGGTGTAACCAGCAACCTGCAACGCGGTCATGGCATATACCGAACGCCAACCGGAACCGCAGTACACCACGATTTCAGCATCGACATTGGGCAGCGCGTCAAGGTTCTTCGCCAGATCGCGCAGCGGAATATTGAACGCGCCGGGCAGATGACCCGCTTCGGCGGCGTATTCTTCCGGCTGGCGCACGTCAACGACGACCAGCGCATCGCCCTTGTCGATCATCTCGACCGATAGGTCGCTCACGGAGACACCGCCGTAACTGACGGGGAGGTTGGCATTGTAAGTAGTGAGAGCCTCCATGGCCGGGTCACCCTGCGCGGAGACCAGGCCAAACGGCAGAGCCATCGGCAGCACCATTGCCAAAATAGTGAGTAAGTAGAAGACTCTACTGAAAATACTCAAAATAGCTCGAAAAAGTTGGTTCTTTAAGGGCGCTGAAGGCTCTCTAGGGGTCAAATTTCAGCCAAAATGACCTTTTTTCAGAGGACTCAGTAGAAAGCTTTCCGCATGTTAATTGTTTCCTCCGAATGAAAAACGCTTCAACGATGATTGCATTATATGCCTTTGTGATATATTGCGCAAGTGATTATAGGCAAGAGTTATTGGTTATAAGATGTATATTGGTATTTGAAACCAGGGGCGCGAAGGCAGAAATTTTGTGTGATGAGGTGGTATTCAGGGGAGAGTGTGCCTTACTGCTCTCCCCTGTAAGTGAGCTATTACGATATAATGAGCGATTTAGAAGAAATCGTCATCTGCTTCATCTTCAGCGGGTGGTTCGGGCGTGACCATGCCGGGGAACATCGGGGGGACTTCCTCAACAATCACGTCCAGATTTGCGCCGCCGCGTTCAGCTTCGTCTACTTTATCGATGGTGAGGAAAATTTCCTCGTTGCCATGACACGCGCCACACGTTTCGGTTTGTGGTGTCGTGCGCTGGATGTTGTGCGGTGTGGCGTGGGTCCATGTCGCGCGGTCCAGGAAGTTCGGCAGGAGATCATCGCCGTAGAAACTGAACGAGTCAGGGTCGATGGGCACATGGCGCACCGGCACATACTCGTAAGGCCGCTCCTCGGTTTGCAGCGGATTGCGCCCGATATAGAAGCCTAGCGAATGATCCTCTACCGTGAAGAACGCGATATCGTCTTCTGTGCGCTCGACATGGCAGTTCGTGCAGTTGGTGTAGCTGGTGCTGTGGCACACTTGACAGGCGAGCTTATCTCCATGCAGCAAGTGCATCGGAATGCCCGACAACTGCCCGATCTGATCCGCGTGGCACGCTTCGCAGCGTGGTTCGGCAGGGTCATCGTAGCGATGTGTCAGTGCGTTGAACTCACCCATGCCGTGCATTTCGTTGCTGGTGTGGCAGTCTGTACAGGCCAAACGCGCTTGCCGCAGATGTACATCACCCTTCGCGCCTTCGTTCAAGCCATAGTATTCGTTCTTGACACGGCTGCCATGACAGGCCGTGCATGTCTGACTCATGGGCGGTGTGGGGACGAAGGCGTGCCCATCCAACAACCCGCCACCCACCGCGTTCGGTTGGCTGATGTGGCAGTCTCCACATGTCGCGTGGCAACTATCACAATGGTACGATTCCATACCTTCGAGCGTCTCGTGATAGTCTGGGGCGCTGCGTTCGTAGAGCGCCGTGTCGTACCCGGCGAGCGTGTTATGCAGACTGTCAGCCGCCGCTGTGGTAATTTCTTCGTGGCACATGATGCAAGGCGATTGCGGATTAGCTGACGGATCGAGGATCAAATCCACATGGGCTGTCTCGAAATCGCCGTCCGGGTTGCCGTCATGACAGGCGGTACACTTGATATAGGCGTGAAAATCTGCGCCGTAAGTCTCAGGGTTGATCCAAACTTTCTCCCAGGCCTCCACCGGAGGCACAGAGCCACCTCAACCAGGACCATCGGATAGACTTTCATCCACTTCTTCCTCAACCGCCAACGCCTGGACCATTTCCTGATCCGCGTGGCAATCAAGGCATGCTTCTCCCGCAGCCTGCAACGCAGCGGCTTGATCGCCAGCGTCGAGATAGGCCGCCACTGTAGGGTCTAGGATATCCTGCTGCTGTACCTCATCACATGCCGGGGTGTCTTGATCCGATGCACCACTGGCGAGCGAGGCTCCAAGCAGGAGTAATCCACCCATGACCACCAGGAGCCAGATTCTTACTTTGTTTCGCATAAGCTCTCCGTAGGTTGTGAGATGGTGATAAAATGCACTTAAGCTTCAGTTTAATCGAGGATTCTAATGCAACGCAGTAACTATTATCTGGATTTGTTATGATCTTTGGCTGTTTCGGGAATGTTGAATTTTTGATAATCAATAGATATGGACGTAGTGGTGCGAAAACTATACACGTAGAGTTAAGGAGGTGGGTGCTATGCTCGACCTATACGAACTACAGGTATTTTTACTTGCTGCCGAAACGGAAAATTTCTCTGAGACCGGACGGATGCTCGGCATTTCACAACCGGCGGTCAGTGGTCATATCCAGGCGCTAGAACGGCGGTTGCACACGCGTTTGTTTGATCGTACTGGGCGCAATATCAAGCTCAATGAAGTGGGACGTGCGTTTGTGCCGGTGGTGCGCAACCTGATGAAAGAAGTGCGGCAAGCTGAGGAGTTTATTGCTTCGCGGCAGGGTGTGGTGGGCGGTCAGTTGACCATTGGGTGCAGTACCGCGTGTGGCAAGTATATTCTGCCGCAAATTATGTCGCGCTTTCTGGATCATAATCCAGATGTGCGTATCACATGCCAGGTGGAACCACGCGGACGCGCATTAGAACATCTTCGCTTAGGCGAGATTGATCTGGCAGTGAGCAGCCTGCGTGTGCCGCGTAAACAATTTGAATACCGCCACTTCTCGGATGATGTACTGGTGTTGATCGTACCCCCTGAGCATCCCTGGGCTGACCGCTCGCAGCTCGAACCAGACGATCTCGTAGAATATCCGCTGGTGATGCGCGAACCAAGTTCGGGCACTTCGATTACGCTCAATCGGGAGTTGGCGAAGTATGATATGAGCGCAGATATTCTCCAACAGCGGTTGGTAGTAGGAAACTCTGAGGCGATTGTGCAGGCGGTGAGTTCAGGCATTGCTCCGGCGTTCGTCTCACGTGTGGCGGTGGCAGCGTATGTCGAAAAGGGGCTGGTGGTGGAAGTGCCCGTTGGGAGATTACAGCTTGTCATGCGGCTGTACATGGTGCGGCATACCGGGTTCCATACTTCCGAGGCGCAAAATGCGTTTTGGGAATTCACGTTTGCGCCAGAAAACCAGGATTTACTCCAACTGTTTTCCGAGGGTTCAGCGTAGTGCAGTTCCAGTGATTCCGGTCAAAGTGAAGATTTCGCATCACAGCTTGGCGTCACACTAGCCGGAATACACCCCGTATATTCCCAATCGCCTCGTGGCCCCGGTCACGCAGGAGATTGGTATGGGATGTTATTTTCTATGCGAATCACGGGTTGAGGGAACAACACGATAACTGCAATCGGGGATCACCGCATTTTCGCCCTATAATGAGAGTAGTAGGTAGGACTACATCATAGCGTGAAGAATCTGGGTGGCCCTCACCCTTCCGGCGGGGCAGGGGCCCTTTCCCTCAGGGCGAGGAAAATTGCGAGATGCGGCACGGCTCGCTCCCTTCTCCATGAGGGAGAAGGGCCGGGGATGAGGGCTGTTCGATCAGGATCACGCTATTCTGTGGAGCTATCAGAGTATATGTTGGCAGCAGGGACCCTTGATAATGCATGTTGAGTGGGACAGGGCAATCATTGTCATTTTCTTTTTCTACGGGCTGGCGTTTTACTCGCTGGGGTTGGCGCTGCTTGTAGAATCAGGGCGCGCATCCCAATTGCGACTGGCACGTTCGATGCGCCTGTTGGCGGGATTTGGGCTGCTGCACGGCACGCACGAATGGATCGATATGTTCGAGCGCGAGCTAGTGGTGCATTATCAGGATGTGCTACCCGCGCCTGTCTTGTGGGGGCGCGTGGCCCTGCTCGTGACCTCATTTATTGCGCTGATGGCGTTTGGAGAACATCTGTTGGCGTCAGAAGATGAGCATTCTCCATTTTGGCGCATCACCATCAGTGCGGTGATCGTCTATGTCGGTGTCAGTATTATTCTGCAAAGCGTACATGATCTTGATGAACGCGCCTGGGCACGGATGCTGGATGTGTTGGCACGCTATATCCTGGCGATTCCTGGCGCGGTGTTGGCCTGTTGGGCGCTGTGGCAGCAACGCGCGATTTTTCGCGCGCGCGGGATGGATCGCTTCGTGATCGATTTGAGCATAGCAGCGTTGGCGCTGGCGTCGTATGGTGTGGTGGGGCAGATTTTTACCAGCGAGAGCGTGATTTTCCCGTCAACGGTAATCAACGCGGCATTGTTTGATCGTGTGTTTGGGTTCCCGGTGCAGTTGCTGCGTGCGGTGCTGGCGGCGATTGTGGCTCTGTCAATGATCCGCGTGCTGCGCGCGATTGAGGTAGAGAATGAACAGCGGATGGCAGCAGTTGAGCGCACCCAACAAGCGGCGGAGCGCCGCAGTCGAGACGAACTTGCACAGTTGAATACCGAACTGCAAATTGCGCACGACGAGGCGACGCGGTTGTTAAACGAGGTGCGACGGCGTGATGCACTACGTGGCGAGTTTCTCCAGCGCATCACTGCCGCACAAGAAAACGAGCGAAAACGTATTGCTCGCGAACTCCATGATGGTACAGGACAGGTGTTAACAGGTATGGCGTTGGGTCTGCGTGGTATCGCGGCAAATGTGGCTGATGAACATGATCAGTTGGCGCAGCAATTGGCGACACTTCAGACGATGGCGACGTCGGCGATTGGCGAATTGCGGCATCTGATCAACGATCTACGCCCGCCGCAACTGGATGATATGGGGTTGATTTCGGCGCTGCGGTGGATGGTGAGCAACTTTGACCAACGCGGTGACCTTAAGGCTGAGTTTGAAGTGGTGGGCGATCCGTTGCCGTTGTCGCCAGAGATTGAAGTGACGCTGTTCCGTATTACCCAGGAGGGATTGCTCAATGTGATCAAACATGCTCAGGCGACGTGGTCCAAAGTGTGCATCACGTTTGCGGAGGATGTGCGCCTCACTGTGCAGGACAACGGTGTGGGGTTTGAGACAGACAAACTGTTCCAGGATGGGAAGCCGCGCATGACATGGGGGCTGGTGGGGATGCAGGAACGTGCGGGGTTGATCAAGGCGCAGATTGCGTTTGACTCCACGCCTGGGCAGGGCACGACGTTGACGATATGGTTGCCGGTGAATGAGCCGGTCGAGGTGGCGAGCGAGGATGTGTAATGACGATCAGAGTGCTAATCATTGATGATCATGCGATTGTGCGCGCGGGCATGAAAATGCTGCTAGCCAGCGATCCTGAAATCGAGGTGGTGGGCGAAGGTGAAAATGGCGAAGATGCGCTTCCACTGGCGCGGGAACTGACGCCCGATGTGATCGTCATGGACGTGACTATGCCGCGTATGGATGGCATTGAGGCCACACGCAAAATCAAAGAGGAAATGCCCGATCTCGCGGTGCTGACAGTTACAATCCATGAAGGGCCAGACTACTTCTTTCAGATGCTACAGGCAGGATCGTCGGGCTACGTGCCCAAGCGCGCCGCGCCCGATGATCTGGTACGTGCGATTCATGTGGTGGCCGAGGGCAATGTGTTTCTGGAACCGGGCATCGCGCGAGATTTGGTGAACGATTATCTTGAACGCGCGCAAGCGGGTGGCGAGGAGGATAGCCTGGATGGATTAACACCCCGCGAACGCGAAGTTTTAACGCACATTGCCGACGGCGAAACGAACCGTAAGGTAGCCGAGCAGTTGAGCATTTCCGTCAAGACGGTAGATCGTCACTGTGAAAACATCATGCATAAGCTGAATCTGCATTCGCGCACTGAGTTGGTGAAATACGCGCTTCGCAAAAATCTGATCTCGCTGTAAGCGTATTTGGTTCAGCGTTCATTGAATAAAGTGACATTTGTCACGCTTGTGCATTGAGTCCAACACTGAGTTCTCTATCGCTCATAATGTAGAATTATGGGTTAGTTGTTGTAGTCCAAGCGATGCTGATGAAAGGTGTCGCTTTTTCAGTGGTGTCTTACAACGACGCGCACCCGCTTCAAATCAGCTAGTTAAGGCGGTTAATAGAGACATGTCAATCAGAACGAATCGATTCCGGTTGACCTTGTTCATGGTGGGATTGTTCTTGCTGCTCGCCGCAGGGATTATCACAGTTGGCGCTGCGCTAAACGGACAAGGCGACCCTCCGAACCTGGGGGCAGAGTACAAGAGTTCCAATTATTGTAATCTCTGTCATACCCAGGAAGATACATGGTATACCTCAGCCCATGCCCAAATGGTCAAGCCCCCCTCGGATGAGGCCATCGCGGGTGATCTAGGCGCTACCGAAGCTCTGACGATCACCTGGCCGGATGGTGCTGAACGTCCAATTGTGGCAGAGGATATCACGTTGGTGCTGGGCGGGCGTTATGTTCAGCAGTATGTGAGCGTGATTACGGATGCTGACGGCAATACCAGGTTTTACGTGCTGCCGGTGCAGTGGAATGTGCCGCAGACAGATGAACAAATCGGAACCTGGACGCCCTACCATGCGGAAGACTGGCAAGCGCCCGAACGCGATTGGCGCGTGGCGTGCGCTGGATGTCACACGACTGGACTGGATGGCGCAATTGCTGCTGACACGGCTGTTTTTGCGTTCCTTGATACGTGGAACAGCGGTGCAGTTGAGTTGAACGTAGGCTGCGAAGCCTGTCACGGACCGGGCGATACGCATATGGCAGACGCCGAGACTATTGTCAACAATATTGATGTGCAGGTCTGTGGGCAGTGCCATCTGCAAGGCCAGAGTCCTGACGGCGATCATGGCTATCCAGTAGGGTATCAGCCGGGGTTGGCGCTGGACGAGAGTGTTTATGTGCCTGCGGCAGCGGATGATGACACCGTATGGTGGCCGACAGGTCACGCGCAGACTTACAACCAGTACGGTGAATGGCTGACAAGTATGCACGGTCAGGGCAAGCCGTTGAATGTGCCTGAATGTGCGGGTTGTCACACCACACGGAGCAACGATGGTGCGAGCTTCACCGGTGGCGTGACGTGTTTGGGTTGTCACACGCCGCACGGTGAAACGCCTGTGGATGATGATCCGTTGGATCACATGCTGACACAGGACACCTATAGCCTGTGTGTGGACTGCCACAACAGTTTGACCCCAGAGGGCGATGTACTGGCTATTATAGCGCGTTACCATCACCCTGCTCAGGAAATGTTCGAGGGACGGGACGTGGTGAATGTGGTCGACGCTGTGCCTTCTGGACATTTCCAGAACGCTGATGGTCCGCGTTGCGCGACGTGCCATATGCCCGCAACAACGCAAATTGGTGAATTTGGGCGGGCGGCGAGCCATACGATGCAGGTCGCTGTGCCGGGGTTGGGTGCGGAACTACAACCGGATTCATGCTCTGGCTGCCACGGTGATTTAGTCACCGCAGACGATATCCAGCGTTATATCAGCGATATGCAAATGTCCACTGAAGTGCGTTTAGCCGCAATCGATAACACGTTAAGCGGCGACCACAGTGATTGGATACTCACCGCGATTGATTTCATCGTGGGCGATGGCAGCCTGGGCGTACACAACGCAGCGTATACGGATGCGCTGTTAGATGCGGTAGAGATTGAACTCGGTTTGCAATTGGCAAGTGCGCCAGTTCCGTCTCCTGAATTGCTGGGTCTTGAAGCAGTCTTGCCGGACGAAGCAGCGGAAGCGGTGACGGCAGACTCCAACGAGGCGGAAAGCGGTTTGTCCACCCCTTCCCTGATCTTGTTGGGGATCGTGGGACTGATTATCGCAGGGGCTGCTTATGCCTTCTTTGTGCGGGAGGCACGCGCATGAACGTGATCATGAACCGACGTGTAATGATGTTGGCGCTCACAGCATTGGGATTGGTTGTACTTGTGGTGCTGGTGAGTGCGTTTGACGTTGCTGTGACACAGGCACAGGGCGATCCGCCGGAAGAACCCGATAACGGAGGGTACTGCCTGCTGTGCCATGCGGACACGGATCAAACGTTCACGCTGCCCGATGGTGGCACGCTCGAACTGGGCGTGTCTCAGGAAATGCTGGCGGCATCGGTGCATGGCGACGCGAATCCGATGGGCGCATTTGTCTGTACGGATTGCCATGCCGATCAGAGCTATCCGCATGAGGGGGCAGTTGCGGCTAACGAACGGGTGTATACGGTTGCAAAGACGGTCATTTGCATCCAGTGTCATACAGACCAAACTGCGATGTTGGCGGACGGTGTGCATGCTCAGGCGTTGGCGAATGGGAACTTCCGTGCCGCCACCTGTGTAGACTGTCATGGGGCACACGATGTGCAACCCCCGGAAGAAACGCGCACCATCGGTGCCGAGGCGTGTGGAACTTGCCACAAGATCGCCTTTGCCGAATATGAGAGAAGCGTACATGGTCAGGCGTTGTTCGCTGGTGATACGAATGTGCCGACATGCGTTGATTGTCATGGTGTGCATGGTATCGAACACCCGACGACGGCGTTATTCCGTAACCGGTCGCCCGAATTGTGCGCGGGTTGTCACGGCGATGACGAGCTGATGGCGCAATATGACATTAGCACCAATGTCTTCGATAGCTATCTGTCCGATTTTCACGGGACGACGGTGCAGATTTTCGAGCAGCAAGACCCCAACGTGGCAACGAACAAGGCCGTGTGCTACGACTGTCATGGCGTACACAACATTGCCGCTGCGGATGCTGAGAGCAGCCAGGTCATCCGCGAGAATTTGCTCGAAACATGCCAGTTGTGCCACCAGGACGCTACCAGTAATTTCCCAGACTCATGGGTGGGGCATTACGAACCGACCATGGACTCGCACCCCGTGTTGTATGCGGTGAATTTGTTCTACCTCATCCTGATTCCCTCCGTGCTGGGGGGCTTCGCTGTGATGGTTGGTACAGACATCTTCCGCCGTGTTCGGCAACGGCTAAACAGGGCTGCGGAGCATAAGGAATAGATTATGGCGCACGAAGACAAACAACAGAAATTTGTACGGTTTTCGGCATCGCAGCGCTTCGAACACATCCTTGTGTTGGTGACGTTCACTGTACTGGGGCTGACCGGTATCCCGCAGCGCTACGCGGGGCACGCCTGGGCACAGACCATGCTGGACTGGCTGGGCGGCATTGAAAGCGTGCGCATTGTACATCGCATCGTGGCGACGATCTTGATGTTGGAATGTATCTATCATGGCGGCGTACTCAGCTACGAGATTTTCGTGTTGGGCAAACGTCTGGACATGGTTCCGGGCCTCAAGGATTTGCGCGACGCAATCGATACGGTGCTGCACAATCTGGGTCTGAAAAAAGAGCATCCCAGAATGCCGCGCTTCAATTTTGGCGAGAAAGCCGAATATCTGGCGATGGTATGGGGCACATTGATAATGGTGCTGACCGGGTTCATGCTCTGGAATCCTATTGCGACTGCCAAACTGCTGCCCGGTACATGGATTCCGGCATCCAAAGCCGCGCACAGTGCAGAGGCGCTGTTGGCGGTGGCGTCGATTATCGTCTGGCATATGTATAACGTGCATGTCAAGCATTTCAACCGGAGCATGTTCACCGGCAAGATCACACGTCACGAGATGGAAGAGGAACACGGTGCGGAGTTGGAAGATGTTGAGGCGGGACGCGTACCTGTACCGCCGCCCGCAGAGATCATCGAGCAGCGCAAGCATGTGTTCTGGCCTTACGCTGTGGTGATGACGGTGATCCTCGTCGCGGGGCTGTTCCTGTTCATTTCGTTTGAGCAATCGGCGATTGACACTGTGCCGCGTCTATCGGCTGCTGGTAATGAGATCGATGTTGATCCCCATATCGGCGTGGCGGAACACGGCGCGGACCTGTGGCTCGAAGCGGAGTGCGATGTGTGTCACGGGGCGGATGCGCGCGGCACAATGGGTGCGAGTTTCCCCGTCGCAGGAACCAGCGTCTCGTTTGAGGCGTTCGCCAATTCGATTCGGCGCGGTCCGGCGGAGATGCCCGCGTATCCATCGAGTACACTCAGCGATGAAGACCTCGCGCACCTGTGGGTGTGGCTTACCTCGTTGAGTACAAACGCAGAATAATATCGGGCGCTTGATGCACCCATGATATACAATACCAGCCCCTGGTTAGTCTGCCGGGGGCTGGTTTTTCGTTATGCGGGTTATGTAATTGTGGCGGTTCATCACCCGTGTGTGCCGGTGCGTACGTCCTGCGCTTCGGTTTCCTCGGCGGCGACCTGTTCTTGATCGTCGAACCCGGCGATCACCTTATCTTGGGTCAGCGCATACATCTGTTGGACGCGCTCTTCGCGTTTGCTTTGCCACCGGTCTACTACGATCCCCAAGACCACAAGCAGTATAATCGGCAACCCTACACGCAGCAAAAAAAATCCGGTTACACTCAAAATCTCTGCCATTGTTATTTCTCCTCAATGTACTGGCTGTCTCTGTCACTTTGCTGCCTATAGCGTATCAATCCGCGCCTGGAAATGGAATCGGGAACAGCCCCCAACTTAGTATGGGGGAATTTACCCATAGGCTCCCTTTTGGCGTGTCTGTGGTGACTTTCACTCGTTGTTATTGATTCAAACTGTGCTGAATAATCGCTTGTTTATCGGCTAACTCAACCTGAAAACATCTATAAGCATTGGTGTTTAATTGCTCGAAAATGTATCTTTGTGAGTTTTTGCACGTTACAGATGACATTTACTACTGGTGACAATCCGGGCGGTTTGCTTCAATTATGGGAGTTATAACGGATTTATTTTAGCAGGGGTAATTCTTATAGGGCTGGGTTATAAGCAATGCTGGTCCTCGGAACGTGGTTGTTGTTCAGCACGGGAAAAGATCAATGAAACTTCAGTTCGACATGCAACGCAGACTTTTAGCATTGTTGGGCGTTGGCTTGGGGCTACTGATTTTGGGCGCAGTGTTATGGATAAGCGCCAGCCCAGTACAGGCCACACCCAACGGGCAGGGTGATCCTCCCAACTTGGGGGAGGATTATCGCGGAACCGAATTTTGTGTCTTGTGTCATACTCAAAATGACTCCTGGCACAATACATCTCATGCCAACATGGTGCAACCGGCTTCCGCCGCAACCATTTTGGGCGATCTGAACGATATTGAGGCGCTGACAATTAGCTGGCCGGATGGTGAAACACGCCCGCTTCATGCGGAAGATATCACCTATGTGCTGGGCGGGCGCTACATGCAGCGCTATGTCAGCGTGATTGAGAACGAGGATGGCACTGCCAATTACTATGTGTTGCCGGTGCAGTGGAATGTGCCGCAGACTGAGGATCAGGCAGGCGTCTGGGTGCCGTACCAGGAGGACGATTGGCAAGCGCCGGAACGTGATTGGCGCGTGGCCTGTGCGGGCTGCCATACCACCGGGTTAGATGGTGTGACGGCGGCAGACGCGACCGTTTTTGCGTTTGTTGACGACTGGGATGCGGGCGATGTGGAGTTGAACATCGGCTGCGAAGCCTGTCATGGGCCGGGCGGCGCGCATATGGGCGACGCGGGCACAATTGTCAGCACCGTTGATGCGCAAATTTGCGGGCAATGCCATATCCAGGGTATGAGTCCAGATGGTGATCATGCGTATCCCGTCGGGTATCAGCCAGGGCTGCCACTGGACGAGACGGTATTCGTGCCGACAGGTTTAGAAGACGCGGACATTTGGTGGCCCACCGGACACGCGAAGACCTACAACCAGTATATGGAGTGGCTCTCCAGTGGGCATGGGCGTGAACTGGGACTGCTGCCAGAAGAATGCCAGCGCTGTCATGCACCAGGTGACGATAATGGAGTAGAAGTCAGTTTTGGTGTTACCTGTACGGCGTGCCATGCCCCGCACGGTGAAACGCCCGAAGATGGTGTTGTGCCGGACTATATGCTGCTGGACGATCCGTATGCGTTGTGTGTATCTTGCCACAACAGCCACCTGCCCGAAGGTGACACAATGCTCGTCGGTACGCGCCTGCACTATCCGGTGCAGGAGATGTTCGAGGGGCAGCAGATTGTTGATACTGTTGAGCCGGTGTTGTCGGGACACTTCACCAGTCCAGATGGTCCGCGTTGTGTGACATGTCACATGCCGCAAACGGTACTGGTTGGCGAAATCGGGTTGGCGGGCAGTCACACGATGGACCCCACGCTTTGCACCGAAGAAGTGCCTTGTTTCCCCGACTCGTGTCGGGACTGCCATACCGATCTCAATCCTGAGTTTCTGAGTGCGTTTGTGCAGGACACGCAGGCTGGTATCGAGGAACGTTTGACCGCTGTCCAGAATGCTCTGGACCTCCACCCGGATGCGTCCGCTTGGGTCGGTACAGTAGCTGACTTTGTGGCGAACGACGGCAGTATGGGGATTCACAACTACGCTTACACTGACGCGCTGTTGCATGCGGCTGAAGTCGAGTTGCGGTTGGTCGTGTTAGACCCGGTTCTCTCTGCATCATTTATGCAGATGGAAGACCCCACCCAGTGTGAAAACTGTCATCGTACCGAGTTTATGCAGTGGCAGGCCTCGCCACACGCGCAAGCGTCCTCCAACGACGTATTTTTGCAGGAATATGCGAATCAAGGGCGTCCGGCATATTGCATGAGCTGCCATGCTTCCGGCTATGATGTGAACACCGGGCAGCATCAGTTTGAGGGTGTCGTGTGTAGTAACTGCCACGTTATCACCAGTGGCAACGAACACCCACCTGCTCCGGTCGAAATCGCGAAGGAATCAGTGGACTGCGGGCGTTGCCACAGCGGCGCGCACGCCCCGACCTACGATGAGTGGCTGGTCAGCAATCATAAGCTCGCCAACATCGACTGTGTGGATTGCCATACGCCGCATCAGAACGGATTGATTCTGGGCGATGTGAATACCACGTGTGGTGATTGCCATCAAGAGGCGTTGGTTGACGATGTGCATATGGGGCAGGACTTGACCTGTGTGGAATGCCACATGCAGCGCCGTGAAAGCGCCAATGGACAGTTGGTGCGCACGACGGGGCACACTATGAGCATCGATCCGGGCACATGCGCGGAATGTCATGGCAATACGCACATGCTGAGTGTGCGCGAGGTCAATCAGCTTGATGAAACCGACGCCGAACATATGGCTGAACTGGAAGCCGAAGTCGAGCGTTTGGAAGAGATCGCTAACGAGGATCAGACCTCCAATGTGCTTGGTGGCGCGTTGGGCACGTTGATTGTGGTCGTGATCCTGTTCCTAGTCGTCCGCTTGCGGAAGTTACTATAGGTAGGCGGAGGATAATGGGATGAGTGAAAAAGCAACTAACGCGCGCAAGATGAACCGGCGCGAATTCCTGCAAATCGTCGCCGCCCTGGGTATTTCTGCCGGGGCGGGGGCGTGGGTCTGGAACGAATTTTGGGTGCTGGATGATCCGTTGGAAGAAACCAACGGGCACGGCAATGGCGACGGCCCGTATTGGGCGATGGTGATCGATCTGGAAACGTGCATTGGCTGCGGACGCTGCGCCTATGCGTGTCAGGCGACCAACGATACCGCCACTGATCACCTGTGGAACATTGTGCTGCACGACGAAGAGACATTCGATAAGCCGGTGTTTTTGCCGCGCCCGTGCATGCACTGCGAACACGCACCATGCGTGGAAGTGTGTCCGGTCAAAGCAACGTATCACAACGACATGGGTCTCGTGGTCATGGACTACGACCGCTGCATCGGCTGTCGCTATTGCATGGTCGCATGTCCGTATGGCTCGCGCGTGTTTAACTGGGAAGTCAACAACGGTGACAATCCACAGACCCCACAGTGGGGCACGCCGGAAATTGAACGCCGTCCGCGCGGTGTGGTTGAAAAGTGTACATTCTGCATTCACCGGCTGGAGGCAGCGGATGAACGTGGGTTGACGCCCGGTGTGGATGAAGCGGCGACTCCTGCGTGTTGTGTGATCTGTCCGACCGAGGCCCGGCGCTTTGGTGATCTGCATGATCCCGATAGCCCGGTGACCCGCGCGATGAAGGGCCGGCAGGCGATTGTACTGCGTGCCAACCTGGGTACGCATCCGCGCGTCTACTACTTGCTGCCGCAGACATAGGGAAAAACCATCATGTTAAATCGTGCGCAGACAAGAATTAGTCCGTTTTGGATCTGGATCGGGATGCTGGCGGTCGTCATCGCGGTGGGCCTCTATGCGGCATTCTTGATTATGTGGAAAGGGTTGATCGTCACTAACCTGACCGATATGACCCCCTGGGGGTTGTGGATCATCCTCGACCTGTCGTGTATCGGATTGGCTGCCGGTGCGTTTTCGATCTCTGCGATTACGCATCTGCTGGGCATGGACTCGTTCAAACCCCTGGCGCGTGTGGCGGTGTGGGTCGGCATTCTGGGCTACAGCGGCGCGTTAATGGCGCTCATCCTGGATATCGGGCGACCGGATCGTTTCTGGCACGGCTGGGTGTTCTGGAACGTACACTCGATGTTGTGGGAAGTCACGATGTGCATCACGCTGTACTTCAGCGTGCTGGCGATGGAAGTCTTTCCGATGGCGGCAGAAATCCCGTTTATCGCCAAGCGTTTCCCCTGGCTGACGCGCCTGGGCCACAACATTCACCGCTTCACCCCGGTGCTGGCGGTGATCGGGTTGGGTCTGTCGCTGCTGCACCAATCCAGTTTGGGAGCAACCTACGGGGTTGTAGTGGGCCGTGCGGCGTTGTTCCGTGCCACCATGCCGATTTTGTTCATCGTGTCGCCGGTGGCATCGGGGATCGCGTTCACGATTCACATCACGTTGATCGTCCAATGGCTCTCTGAGCGCGAACTGGTGCCCACTAAAGTGTTGTTGCAGGCCGGGCAGATTTCCGGCGCGGTGCTGCTGCTGTACCTGTACATGCGTTTCTGGGACACCACCGCTGGAAACTACGGCTATATCCCCGGACGATCAGAGGCGTTTACCTCGCTCTCAGCAGGCCCGTTTGCCGTGAGTTTCTGGACGTGGGAGATTTTCGTTGGCGGCTTGCTGGCGGCGATTCTGCTGGTACGGGCACGTTTCCGCCAGAGCATCATGATGCTGTTTGTCGGCAGTGGCCTGGCGATTGCGGGCTTGGTAGCCAATCGTTGGCACACGACGCTGCTGGCATTCACGGAGCCGTTGTCCACCAATCCGCCTGTAACTGATCCGCTGGTCAGTGACTACTGGCCTGCCTGGACCGAATGGGCGACCGCGATGGGCGTGGTAGGCATTCTGACGATGGCGTTCAGCCTGGGCATGAAGTTCTTCCCGGCGTTTCAGGAAGGCTACGTTGAACACGAGGATCACCACGACGAACATGCCGAGCATGGTGCGGAGGCGGCGGAAGCGCAGCCCGCGAAGTAATAGCTGCATCTGACATAGTTTTTTCTGCATCTCCACCGGATAGTGTGATTAATGCTCAGCCGGTGGAGTTGTTTTTTGTATCCCGTGCGCTGCTATAATTATGGTGTACTGTGTTGGTTGCTGGCTCACACTGTGATATGGACTGCATATGACCTCTCTGCGAGATTTGCCCGGTATTGACGCATTGTTGCAAGAATGTGATGGATTGATCGCGCAGCATGGCCGTGATCAAATACTCAACGCCCTGCGACGTGTGGTGGATGGGACGCGTCAGGCCGTGTTGGAGCGTGGCGCTCCTGTGCCGGACAGCGCGACGTTGGTAGCGCAAGCAGCGGATATGCTCACTCGCGAGTCACGTCCCACGCTGCGTCCGGTCATCAACGCCACCGGCGTGATCATTCACACGAATCTGGGGCGTGCGCCGTTGTCTGATGCTGCACTCGCGGCGGTGCAGGCGCTGGGCGGTTACAGCACGTTGGAATACGACCTTGAACCCGGTGTGCGCGGCAAACGCGACCGTCACATCGAGCGGCTGTTGACGCAAATCACAGGGGCCGAGGCGGGCATGGTCGTCAACAACAACGCGTCGGCGGTGCTGCTGGCACTCTCGGCATTGGCACGCGACCGCGAGGCGCTTGTCAGCCGGGGGCAGTTGGTCGAGATCGGTGGTTCGTTCCGTGTGCCGGATGTGATGGCGCAGAGTGGCACGCGGATGGTCGAGGTCGGCACGACGAACCGTACACATCTGCGCGACTATGCCGCCGCGATTACTGAGCAGACTGCCGTGATCATGCGCGTACACCCGTCGAATTACCGCGTGGTGGGATTCACAACGACGCCCCCGCTGCGTGAATTAACTGAACTGGCGCGGCAGCACAAGCTCGCGCTACTGGACGATATCGGCAGCGGGGCGTTATTTGATACGGCGCAGTTTGGATTGACGCACGAACCCACCCCGCAGGAAAGTCTGGCCGACGGCGCTGATCTGGTGATGTTCAGCGGCGATAAGTTGCTGGGTGGACCGCAGGCAGGGATCATTGTCGGGCGCGCTGACCTGATCGCGACACTCAAGCAGCATCCGTTGGCGCGTGCTATCCGTGCGGATAAGTTGGCGTTGGCGGCGCTCTCCGCCACGCTAGACCATTACCGCAAGGGCGACGCGTTGGAACAGGTTCCCGTGTGGCGCATGATCAGCATGGCCCCCGACGTGATCCGCGCCCGCGCGGAAGCATGGGCAGCGGCGGTTGGTGGAGAGGTCGTCGTGTCCGAATCGACAGTGGGCGGGGGCAGTTTGCCCGGCGCGATGCTGCCGACGTGGGCACTTGCGCCGCATGTCGCGCAGCCCAACGTTGCCGCCGCATACTTGCGCGCCCACGATCCGCCCGTGATCGCGCGCGTGGCGCAGGACCGTCTGCTGCTCGATCCGCGCACGGTGCTGCCCAGTCAGGATGAGATTGTACTCGCGGCCTTGCGTACACTGAAAGAGTGAGTTCTTATGCATGTTATTGGCACTGCCGGACACGTTGATCACGGTAAATCCACGCTGACTCAGGCGCTCACCGGGATCAACCCGGATCGCTGGGAGGAAGAACAGCGCCGCGAAATGACCATCGACATTGGCTTCGCGTGGCTGGACCTGCCCAACGGTGGGCGCGTCGGGATTGTCGATGTGCCCGGTCATCGCGATTTTATTGAGAACATGCTGGCAGGCGTGGGCGGGATCGACGCGGCGATGCTGGTGATCGCTGCTGACGAAGGTGTGATGCCTCAGACGCTCGAACACCTGGCGATCCTCGATCTGTTAGCGGTCCCGACTGGATTGGTCGCGCTCACAAAAACCGATCTGGTCGATGATCCAGAGTGGCTCGAACTCGTGCAACTCGATGTGATGGAAGTGTTGCAGGGCACGGTGTTGGATGGGCAGCCGATTGTTCCGGTGTCGGCGCGGACCAGCGCAGGCATGGACGAACTGATTGCCGCGTTGACGGATTTGCTCGCGCATCAACCCGCACGCGCGGATGTGGGCAATCCGCGTTTGCCGGTGGATCGTGTGTTCACCATGAGCGGCTTTGGTGTGGTCGTGACGGGCACATTGCTGGATGGATCGTTAGATGTGGGGCAGGAAGTGGAGATTCAACCGGCGGGCGTGCGCGCACGGATTCGCGGGATGCAGTCGCATGAGGAAGATTTGCAGGTTACAGAACCGGGGCGGCGACTGGCGGTGAATCTGCGCGGGTTGGAGCGTGCTGATCTCAAGCGCGGTGATGTGTTGGGGCTGCCCGATGTGTGGCATCCGACGACACTGATCGACGCATGGCTGCGCTATTTGCCGAGTGCGCATCATCCCCTGGAACAC
>CBEVZO010000003.1:0-23341 GCA_965554365.1 uncultured Anaerolineae bacterium | reverse complement strand
CCGGCGGCGCTAACACAGACCTGGGTCGCCATCTAGAGGAACGATGGTACTTCAGATTACTGCTGCCTGTGGCGATATGGCTGCTGGCGCAGAGTGCAGCGATGGGTGCTTTACCAACGCTGCGTGCAGCCGTCGATCCGCATGTTGTTGGCGCTGAGTATTATGGGCCAAGCGGCTTCATGGAGATACGTGGGCATCCGGTGCGGGTGACGTCGAACAAGGCGTCGCACGATGCAGCGGATGCAGCGCGGTTGTGGACTGAATCCGAGAAGCTCACGGGCGTGACGTATGCGGGCTTGAACAACTGACTCGCACATTGTGTGAATGGTCAATCAGTTGTGCTAACCATTACACATGCAATCTAGCAATCAATCACTGTCAAACTGACTACTACTGAGGAGCAACACCACATGGCTAAGACAAATTGGACCACCGACAACATGCCCGATCAGACCGGCAAGGTCGCCGTCGTCACCGGCGCGAACAGCGGCATCGGTTTCGAGGCCGCCCGCACGCTCGCTGCGAAGGGCGCACAGGTCGTCATGGCTTGCCGCAGCCTGGAGAAGGGGCAGGCGGCGCTCGACAAAATCAGCCGCGACCACCCGAACGCGCAAGTCGAACTGCTGCCGCTTGACCTCGCCAGTCTGGACTCCGTGCGGGCGTTCGCGGGGGCGTTTTTGCCCCAATACACGCAGCTTGATTTGCTGATCAATAACGCGGGCGCGATGGCCCTGCCCGACCGCCGCGAAACCGCCGACGGATTCGAGACGCAGTTTGGCGTGAATCATCTGGGACACTTCGCGCTGACGGGCCACCTGTTTGACCTGATCTTGCAGACCCCCGGCGCGCGGATCGTCAACGTTAGCAGCAGCGCGCATCGCATGGGTAAAGTCGAGTGGGACAATCTTAACGCCGAGCGGAAATACGGGCGTTGGTCGGCGTACGGGCTGAGCAAACTCGCGAATCTGCTGTTCACGTATGAGTTGCAACGTAAACTGACCGCCGTTGGCGTGGACGTGATCGCGACCGCCGCCCACCCCGGCTACACCGCCACCGACCTACAACGGTATAATACCGGCGTGTTCAACATCTTGAATCCCATCATGGCGCAAGACGCCCCCACCGGTGCGCTGCCCACGTTGCGCGCGGCGACCGATCCGGCGGTAGTGGGCGGCGAGTATTACGGGCCAAGCGGGTTCATGGAGATACGTGGGCATCCGGTGCAGGTGACATCGAACAAGGCGTCGCACGATGCAGCGGATGCAGCACGGTTGTGGACTGAATCCGAGAAGATGACGGGCGTGACGTACACGGCGCTGAAGAACTGACGTGTACAAAACAACCGGGGGCGCATCACACGATACGCCCCTACGCGCGCTGTGATCGCGGTATAATCGAGGGGACGATGATCGAGTGCCCTCGGAGGAGCTATGTTCACGCTCGCGTTAGCGCAAATGCGCGTCGATGGCGGCACGAACACCGCCAACGTTCAGCGCGCCGTTGACCGTATCGCGGAGGCCGCCCCCCATGCCGACGTGGTGCTGCTGCCGGAAACCCTCGATTTTGGCTGGACGCACCCTTCTGCACGGATGGGCGCGGGCGGCATCCCTGACGGTGCGACATGCGCCGCCCTGCGTGACGCCGCCTGGACGCATCAGGTGTATGTTTGTGCGGGGCTGGTGGAGCGCGCCGGCAATCAGCTATTCAACGCCGCCGTGCTGATCGATCCGCGCGGCGAGGTCTTGTTGCAGCATCGCAAACTCAATGAACTGGACATCGCGCATCAACTTTACGCGCAGGGCGACCGGCTGAGCGTGGCGCACACGGAGCATGGCACGCTGGGGTTGCACATCTGCGCGGACGCCTTCGCATCGGGGCAGGTGATCAGCCGCAGCCTGTGCTACATGGGTGCGGACGTGATTCTCTCGCCGTGTGCGTGGGCTGTGCCGCCGGAACATGACCACACTGTGACGCCCTACGGACAGGAATGGCGCGACGCGTATGGTCCGGTGGCGCGCGAGTATGCCGTGTGGATCGCCGGGTGTAGCAATGTGGGTGATATCACGTCCGGTGCGTGGAACGGGTGGCGCTGCATCGGCTGTTCGTTGGTCGTCGGGCCGGACGGCGCGGACGTGATCCAGGGGCCGTATGGTGTGGATGCCGACACGATCCTGTATGTAGACATTGACCCGGTTCCTCGGCCTGCGCGTGGTTCACAGTGGGCGGCGGGGTGGTGAGCCAATGAGGCGCGAAAAATGGTCGAGGGCGGCTTATGTTTGATGCGCTCCCTCTTTCTATACGCGTTTTGCACTGCGTATCCTCTCAGACACCAGTAGTATGCGGCGTTTTTTGAGCAAGACTCTCTTCGCAGATAGCTTGCATTTTGTCCCAGAGATTTCAACGATGTGCAGATAATAGGAAATAAATTTGATTTGTTGTATAATAATATATACGAGTTGCTATTCATTTCCAATGATAACTGGGCTGTTTACAATTGAAGAGTTCTAATAAAATGGGAGGAAATCATGGCAATTGTGGAAAAAATGTGGGTCATCTGCTCCACACACTCAGAGGAACATTCTGACACAGATGATGATTTCGTTATACATATTCGGAGCCAGGGTCAGCATCTAGAACACAATGCCGTTGACCAACACGTTGACGAACGTCGACGCGGTGCCACCGATACATATGAAATTGACTGCCGTCGCTTCCAATTCGATGACACACGCTTTCGCCCCGGTGAAATCAGCATGCTAACACTGGGCAGTGATGCCTGGAGGCCTACGAGATTTTGGGTCATTTCAAAGAATGACAATGGGGAGTTCAAACTCCTTATTGCACAACCTGACTGGCCTTACGACTCTTTGTTCTCCACCGACGGTAACGAAGGTAACGTTGAATACGATTTAGACCAACCTTAGCCACTCTGAACACAATAAGCGTTGACCGCCAAGAATAGCCACTTGTGTTTAGGTCACACCTCTTCATACTTACTCATGCTGTGTCTGGAGAGGTGTTCTTTTTTGTTTAAACCCACATTCCGCACAGTTGCCCTTGGCCCCGACTGCTTGTTAATTTGGCCTAGTGAGAACGATAATTCCCTAACTTTTCTATCGGAGTTGGCTGAACTTCTTGACATAGTTTGCTCAATTTGAAGTAGTTGAATCACTATGTACGCTGACTGTTTTGACCTTGCTGAAATTCCATTTCGAGTGACCCCCGACCCTCGCTTTCTCTAGTACTCTGAACAGCATCAAGAAGCCAAACAAAAAATCCTTTACCAGACCGCACACACTACGCCACACGTAGATCGCGCCACACAAGCCAAACGCGAACGCCTACTCCCCAACAGCGCCGCGAGATGTACATAGCGCGAATTCCTTTCCCCCGTGCAGTCGGTCTTCTCAACGGTGTGGGCGGATGGTATAATACCTACGGATTTCACGGACTGGTTCGGGCACACCGAGCAGGAATCCAACAGCCAATTTGCTGACCGGTAGCCACCCGTGCAGGCTACCCGGTGACAACCAGGAAAGAAGGACGAGCATGGGACTGACCAAGGACGAAAAAGAACAGATCATCGAAAACTTTGCGCGCCACGAAAGCGACACCGGCTCACCGGAAGTGCAAGTCGCGATGCTTACCACGCGCATCTTGCAGCTTACCGAGCATCTGAAGATCCACAAGCACGATGAGCACAGCCGTCGCGGTCTGCTGAAGCTGGTCGGCGCTCGCCGCCGCCACCTGAAGTACCTGAGCCGCAAAGACCCGGCGAAGTATCGCGCCGTGATCAAAGAGTTGGGGCTGCGCCGCTAAGCGCACCACACGCGATAACTACTGCTCGACACTCATAGCGCGGATCATGACATCACGGTCCGCGTTTTTTTGTGGTGTGGCCCTGTGTCGTGTGGGGGTTACGGTTGCTTATTTAGGCGAAGTGGTTTATGATCACAATCGGTCTGGGGGCGAAGCTGGTGCGTAAAAAATGCGCCACCCCCTGTCTATTTGTCAGGTCGCCCGGAGCGCAGGAATTGGAACTTGCGGTCAAGCTGGAGTGAGTGTTCCGCTGCTTGACACCACGTTCCAGTCCCTGACTCCGGGCGCAAGTCTGCTACGGAGGAAATATGACGAGCAGCACAAACGGTATGCCCGAAAGCCGCGTCTATACGGCGACGGTAGGCAGCCAGGAAATTACAATTGAAACCGGCAAGCTGGCCGCGCTGGCGGGCGGTGCGGTGACAGTGCGCGTTGGCGAAACGATGATCTTCGGCAGCGCCACGATGAGCGCGCGCCCGCGCGAGGGTATCGACTTTTTCCCGCTGAGCGTAGACTATGAAGAAAAGCTCTACGCCGCCGGGCGTATCCCCGGAAGTTTCTTTCGGCGCGAGGGACGTCCCTCGACTGCCGGTATCTTGATCGCCCGCGTCACGGATCGCCCGCTGCGCCCGCTGTTTCCCAAGAACATGCGCAACGAGGTGCAGGTGATTCTCCTGTCGCTGGCGCACGACCAGGAACACCACGCTGATATTCCCGCGATGGTCGCGGCCAGTGCGGCGTTGCACATTTCGGACATCCCCTGGGGCGGCCCGATTGGTGGCGTGCGCGTCGGCTTGATCGACGGTGAATTTGCGGCGAACCCCACGATCCAGCAGATGGAAAACAGCACGTTGGACCTGCGTGTGGCCGCGACCGCCGAAGCGATCATCATGGTCGAGGCAGGCGCGAATGAGGTCGATGAAGAGACGATGGTCAAGGCGCTGCGCTTTGCCCACGACTCGGTGCAGCCGTTGATCGCGCTGCAAGAGCAGATGCGCGCAGACGTTGGCAAAGAGAAGCGCGAATACAAGGAAATCGGCGTCGATCCGGCGCTGGTTGAAGAAGTCACCGCCAAGATCAAAGACGAGGTCGTGCAGATCGTCGCCAACATCGCCGACCGTCACGAACTGCGCGCAGCGATTGACGAACTGCGCGAACGCGTGCTGGCGGAATACGCGGCATTGGAAGTTCCCGAAGGCGAGGAACCGGTCAGCCCGAAGGCCGTGCGCGAAGTCATCGGCGCGGTGCAAAAGAAGGAAATCCGCCGCCGTATCGTGGAAGATGGCGTGCGTCCTGATGGGCGCGACTATGTCACCATTCGTCACCTGGCGGCTGAGGTGGATCTGATCCCGCGTGTGCATGGGTCGGGCTTGTTCATGCGTGGTGAGACGCAGGTACTCAGCATTGCGACGCTGGGCACCCCGCGCGACAGCCAGCCGCTCGATGGACTGTATCCCCAAGACTCCAATCGCTACATGCATCACTACAACTTCCCGCCCTACAGCACGGGCGAAACGTGGTTCTTGCGCGGCCCGAAACGCCGCGAGATCGGGCACGGCGCGCTGGCGGAAAACGCAATACTGCCGATGCTCCCGCCGGAAGACGAGTTCCCCTACACCATACGTGTCGTGAGCGAGGTCATGGCCTCCAACGGCTCGACGAGTATGGCGAGCGTCTGCGGCTCCACACTGGCGCTGATGGCGACCGGTGTGCCGCTGATCCGCCCGGTCGCGGGTATCGCGATGGGCCTGATCAAAGAGGGCGAGAACCTCGCCGTCTTGACCGACATCCAGGGAATGGAAGATCACATAGGCGATATGGACTTCAAGGTTGCCGGGACTGTAAACGGGATCACCGCGATGCAAATGGACATCAAAATCACCGGTGTCAGCGATGACGTGATGCGTCAGGCGTTGGCTCAGGCGAAAGATGCCCGCATGCAGATTCTTGAGGTCATGGCGGCCACGATTGCTGAGCCGCGCGAAGAGATGAACCCCAACGCGCCGCGCATCGAAACGGTCAAGATCAGCGTCGAGAAGATTGGCGCGGTGATCGGGCCAGGCGGCAAGATGATTCGCAGCATTCAGGAAAAGACCGGTGCCAAGATCGACATCGCCGAAGATGGTCTGGTGTTCATCGCCAGTGCCGATGGTCCGAGCGCCGACCGTGCGCGCGAGATGATCGTGGCGTTGACCGAAGAACCGGAACTAGGCCGCATCTACACCGGCCAGGTCACGCGCGTGGAGAACTACGGCGCGTTTGTCCAGGTGCTGCCGGGTCAGGATGGCCTCGTGCCGCTGAGCCAGCTCACCGACCACTACGTCGAGCATACCTCGGATGAGGTCTCGGTCGGCGATGAGATCATGGTCATGATCACCGACATCGACGGTGGCGGCAAGATTCGCCTGAGCCGTCAGGCCGTGCTTGAAGGCTGGACGCTCGAAGAAGCGCGCTCCAAAGATACGCGCATCGGGCAGAGCGGTCGCGGCGGCAGTCGTGGACGCGGCGGTGATCGCGGTCGCGGGGGCAGCCGGGGCGGTGGTCGCGGTGGTGATCGAGGTGGCAGTCGCGGCGGCGGCAGTCACGGCGGTGATCGCGGTGGTAGCCGGGGCGGTGGTCAGCACGGTGGTCAGCGCGGTGGCGGCAGCCGGGACTAATCCGCGCACCATACGCATTACACTGAACTACACAGGCGCTCTCCAACACGGGGAGCGCTTAGCATATATAATAGCCAGCAGTGGCATTTCATGCGATTGGTAACAGAACATGTTGGAGCGGTTTCCGAGGACGTTTTGTTGGGCACGGTTTCTTTTGCTCACCATAGTGTTGATTGGCGGCGGCTCTTCACACGCCGTGACGGCCCAGGACACGCCAGAGTATCAATTCCTGCTGCGCATCTCGGACCAGACGTTGCATCGTCTTGATTGCAGCAATCATGAATGCATGACATATACCATCCCCCTGCCGCTAAACGAGGACTGCCCTTTCTATCAACCGCTGGCGCCCACGCCCGACGGCACACGCATTCTGCTATATCAACTGTGTTATACCGCTGGTGTGCGCGAACGCGCGTTTTTGCTTGATCTACAGGGCGACATCCTAGCGGAATACGTGCCTGAGCCGAAAATCATTTGGGACGCTGCGCGTCGCTTTGCGCGGTGGTCACCAGATGGTTCTTTCGTTGAATTTTATCAAGCTACTGCCCCCGGCAGCTTTGCGCTTGCATTCTACGATCCGATCACCGGGTTTACCGACGCGATCCGCATCGGCGGACGGTTCGAGGGTTTTTCTCCCGATGGCACACTAATGTTGTTTCTGACGCAATACGGGTTCCGCTCCGACGATCCGGGACAGGCCGGTTGGCCGAATCCCTACGGCGATCTGGCGCTGGCAGAAACCAGCTACATTGCGACGTATCATGAAGTACGAGAGATCATGTTCCTCTCCGACTGGCAATTGTGGCACGGCAGCTATGAAGCGCAGGGCTGGCTCTCGAACCGGGAAATCTGGTTGGAAGACACCGAAACAGAGCGCCATTACCGGTTTGACCTGGATACCGGCAACATGACGCTGTTCACGCCGCCTGAGGAAGTACCGTCACTCTACAATGGCGGCCTACGGGCGCAGCGCACGGGCAACACGATCACGATTTGGGATACGCACGCTCACGCACTATATGACACGCTGACCTTCGCCTTGCCCGATGAACTCGCCGATTTTCCCCTTGCCACGTGCGATTACTGTATGCTCTATTGGCTCAATCCACCGGAGAACCTGCAATGATGCGCAAGTACATGTGGATTATCGCACTGCTCATGGGCGGTATGTTGTTGGGTGTGACGCCCGTGAGCACCACCGCGCAACCGGATCAAACGTACCAGTTCGTCGATGTAACGCGGTGGCAAGACGCGTCATTCCACCTCTTTACCTGTGACAACATCGGCTGCGACTATGACCGCATTGAGGTCGGCACCGGGTTATATGTGCATACCATCAGCCCGTCAGATCTGCCGGGACACATTACCCTCGTGCGGAATTCGACCTATAAGGACGAAACCCGCCTGACCACCGTCGATCTGACCGGCCATACCGTGCGCAATATCTTTCTGCCTACCAGAACGGGACCGATAGGTCATTTATCGATCCACCCCGACGGTGATCGGATCGCGCTGTCACCGCAGCCGGGACGCGGTCATCAGATCGCCATCTGGCACGCAACACCTGACGCGGATACCGCCTATACCTTAGAAACCTCCCTGGACGGCTTCAGAGCGCAATGGTCCCCGGACGGGCGCTATCTGGTCTATCAAAATGCGCTCGTCGATCCGCTGCGTTTCGGGAATGAGCGTCCCCATTGGCGTGTGATGCTATACGATCCCGACGCGCATTTTTTACACACGCTCGCGCTTAGTTCCGACCTGTTCACGGATTGCTACGCGCCGCTGTGGTGGTCGGACAATGAAGTGCTTTATCGCTGCACCGTTCCCGGCTACGACTTCGATCCTGTGTTTCGCACCAATATCGACACACACGAAACCGAACGGTGGCTTGAACCCGGCGTTCCCGGCTGTTTGCATATCGCGCCAGATCGCTCGCAACTTGCGTTCCTTGCACCGGAGCGTCACCTGTACATTTGGGATGTCGCCACGCAGACCATGCAGACGATCACCGCCGAACGGTTTGCGCCCTCTTGCAGCGCTATCTGGATTCAGTGATCGCATGTAAACACAACAGGCGCTCCCCGCGTTGGAGAGCGCCTGTGTTTTTTGCTGATCGCTGAACGCCTGGGCGCAGTAGACGCCGACCACAGGTCGGACACGCCCCTACTGCACGCCCCACGTCCACCAACCCGTCCCGCCGACCATGATCAGCGACTGATCGTTGTCGCGGAACGCCAACCCGGTCAGCGGATTCATGAGCGGGGTCGCGTAGGTCGCCAACCGCCCACCCGTAGTCGGGTCCCAGAGGATGACGCCCGCGTTGCGTGTCACATCACCCACGAACATACCGCCCGTTGCGAGCAGCGTCCCTGTGCTGTTGAACGTCACAAAATCAACCGCTGCACCGCTGCCCACCGCGAACGCTTGCAGCACGCTGCGCGTCTGCGGGGCGGCGGGATTGGTTAGATCGTAGAGGATCACCTGCCCGTCTTCTGTACCCACTGCCAGCAGTGATCCGTTGGGGTGGAACGCGAGACTCGGCTTACCCTGCCAGTTGGCGACGCTCGGTAGCAGCGCGAGTTCCTGCATCGTGTTCAGCGACCACAGGTGGACGCCGGTCCAGGGTTCCGTGATCGCGAGATACTGTCCATCGGGGCTAAACGCCATATCCGCCGCTGAGCCTGTGAGTTGGAGCGTGGATAACTGCTGTCCGGTTTCCGCGTCCCACAACCACACGAGATTCGGCGGCACAGGTCCCGCCCCCGCGTCGAGAATATCCCCCGCGCTGGCGGCGAGTAGCCGTCCGTCCGGGCTGAACACGAGATCGTTCGGGACGTGCGGCAGTTGGAAGCCGTAGCGCTCGGTGATGCTGATCATCAGCGGGCCGGTTTTCGTGAGTTCGTAGACGTACAGCACCGATCCACTGGCAGCGTTGGGATCGACCTCAATGGTCGCTACGCGCGCGATGGTGTCGGTTTTGGGGCCGGTGGCGATATGCTGCACGCGCAGCCCGTGATTCACGAAGCCGCCGAGTTCCACAATCGTCGCGCCATCAATGACATGCACGATGCCCGCCGCGTCCACGAGCAGCGCGTCAGGGGCGGGCGCGGGTAGCAGAACAGTTTGCGTGGTGCTGAGCGCGGTCCCGCTGTTCAGGACGCTCAACTGTGCGGCGTTGAACGGCGTGATCGGCGTTCCGGCGACGGTGGGCACTGGAGCCGGAACAGTGACTTCGCCCAGCGGTTCCAGCCAGTACTCGATGTTGTCACCCTCAATCGCCCAGCCGGTGATCGTGCCGCCCGCGCTGTGGTAGGTAATCTGCCACCATGTACGCCCATTGGCGCACTGCGGGCCGCCGATCACGTTAAATGTGCTGCCCGGTAGCAGCAGTCCGACGACCGCGTTCGGATCGTTGAGATCGGCGGGGTTGCGGATGTTGATCGAGCCAGTGGCGACGGATCGCGCCTGGATGCCGGTGGCTAACCGTGTGGGCAGCCCGCCGGGACAGACCACTGTGCCCGTGACCGGCGCGGCGACGATAGGTTGGGGCGTGATCGTGGGGATGGGGGCGGGCACGAGTGGTGTGCCTTGCGGCGTGGGCGTGGGCAACGCACCGTTAATGGGTGTGCCGCCGGGTGCGCCGCTGGTGGGCGTGCATTGGAACACAGTTTGCAGGTTCGCCGTCACGCGATAATCGTAAAACACGCCGTTATACACAAACGTGACAACAAAGCCGTTCGTCATGGTGTCGGGATACGTGAACCCTTCCTGCGGGCAGCCCAGGCTGGTATCCGGGAAATTCTCCTGTGCCCACTGCCAGCTTGCGAGGTTTTGCAGGGTGAGCGTGGTCCCCACCTGGGCGCTGAGCGCGTCCAGTGCAGCTAGCACGGCAGCGGGCGCGTCTTGTGCCTGCACCGGGGCTACTGATCCCACCAGGGCCACGATCACCACCCATGCCATGAGCGTTAGCATTGCGCGTCGCATCATCGTTGTTCCTCCTTGTCCCCACCACACGGTTGCGGTGCGTGCTGTGCGGTGAGTCGGCTCACCGTCTGTGTAGATTATAGGACGATCCGGCGCGCGGCAACACTGGTGCGGGTACGCGGGCGCAGATGATCTGCCTGAGAAAAGCAAAATAGGACACGGATTAACGCAGATCAAAAATTAAAATCCGTGTTCATCTGTGTGTATCCGTGTCCCATTCGTCTTTTTCACGAACTGCCCCTGCGTCACTCAGGCGGAAGATACGCCTCAACGTTGAAGCTCACATCAAACGCGACCGGCGCATCGAGATCGATCGCTTGTGCATCAGCAGCAGCACGCACAGCGGCGATGCCCCGCGCGTGGGCGTCCTCGGAGAGCCGCCACGTACTCGACCAGATGCGGTTTTCCAGGCGCGCGATGAAGTCACGCGTGGAACGGGCGCGCACGAAGGTGTGCGTGTGACGCTTGCTGGTCTGTCGCCAGCCTGAGTCCGCGAGAAATGTGCCGTACTGGGCGCGCGGTACGCCCACGTTTTCAAGCTGGCCCAGCCCGGATGCCTCCACCCACACGTTGAACAACACATCCTGATCCGCGTCGCGGCGCTGGTTGTCGTTCCAGGCATTGAGCAGCACGCCGCCAGGTCGCAGCACGCGCGCGACCTCGCACAAGGCGTTCTGCCATGTGGGGATCAGGTGGAAGACGTGGGAACTTACCACCGCGTCGAATGCCCCGGTGCGGAAGGGCAGGCGCGTGGCCTCTGTTTCGAGTACGGCGACACGTTCTCCGGTGCGTTTGGCGCGCAGCTTATCCAGCATGGGCCGCGCCAGATCGATTCCCGCGATGCGTGCGACGTGCGGCGCGATCAGTAGCGCGATGCGCCCGGTCCCGACGCCGGCTTCCAGCACATGCGACGCCGGAGCGAGCTTCCCCGCAGCGACAAACAGCGGCGCGATATGTGGTTCCTGTTCGGGTGGGAAGCCGCGCGTCTGGTCGTAGAATCCGGCAGCGTGGTCAAACGTGATGGAGTCTGAGGGCATGGCGCTGGTCCTCCTGAGTACGCAGGTCACCGGTCAATGGGAGCGCATGATAGCATACGCGTGCGTGGGATGGGTCAAATGTATGCTTGTGTTAATACGGTTATGGCGGCATAATGCCTTGTGCGAGCTTATCGGGTGTCTCTGAGGAGGGATGATATGAAACTCAGACAGGTGGGTATTGTCTTGTGTGTGTTGGTTTGTTTGGTAGTCGGCTGTGGGGCTGACTCCGGGGATGGGGATTCTAGCAACGCCCAGGCCGCCGCCAGTGGCAGCGCCTACGTGCGTGTCGGGTGTATGCTGCTGCCGTTCGCGGATATCAGCATGGACGGCGCGGTGGTATGGGAAAACATGGTCTATCCGTACATCAGCGATTACGAGCTGGTCAGCGCGGGAGCGCATACGCTGCAAGTGACCGCGACGGACGGGGGCGCGGGACCGGAAGCGTCCATCGATCTCGATCTGGAAGCCGATCACCGCTATCTCATCGTGTCGTATGGCAACATCGCGATGCAGTCTGATCATGCGCTACTGGTGGTGGATGAAACCGAGGTGGTGAATGGGCTGGCGGAGGATCACGCGTCGATCCTGTTCGTGCATATGCTCAGTGGCACACCGGGCCTGGACGGGTATATTGACGGCGCGCTGCTTGGGGAAAACTTGACCTATGGTACAGCGGGCTTCTTTGAAACACCAACGGGCGAGTTTCAGGTAGCGATCACGCCGACCGGATTGCCAGATATGGTGATGTATGAGGATACCTACAATGGGCTGTCGCAGACATACTCCGTCGTGGCGATGTTGGGCACGCCGTTCAACCCGAAGATTTACATGAACGTCTACACTACGCTGGATATGCTCAGTTTCTTCAATCACCTGGCGGATGTCGGCGGCTACTACGATGAAACGCGCGACCTGCTCACCTCGGCGGGCGTGATCGAGGAACTGGCGGGACCGGGGCCGCTGACGGTGTTCGCTCCCTGGGATTCAGTCTACATCGATCCGGCGTTCCGCGATATACCCGATGTGCGCGACGATCCCACGCGGTTGACGGAGGCGATGCGTTACTACATCGTGCCGGAGAATGTGCCGCCGTACGTGTTGTATCATCGCACTGAACTCCTTACGCTCCAGGGGACGCCGCTACTGATCACAAGCCAACAACGGGCAAACCCCGAACGTCCAGAGATGCGGCTTAATGGCGGCGCGCGTGCTTATCAGGATTACCGCACAAGCAATGGTGTGCTGTATGAATTTGGCGGGTTGGTGACGCCATTCGAGAAGTAATCAGCATACAGTGGAAGCAATGACTTCTGAAAAGATTTACCTCACCCCCGGCCCCCTCTCCACGCGCGGAGAGGGGGAGCTAGCCATGCCACTTGCGGCACCACAAAGGGGTGAAAACGAGATTTTTCTCTTGCTCTTACCTCGTTTTTCTCTGCGTACTCAGCGGCCTCTGCGGTGAATAGCTTTTATTTTCAGCGGCGGCCTTACTGAATAATCCGCGCGTGAGATTTCTCAGGGCTTGCGGTCCAGGCTCAGGCGGCTGATGAAGTCGTTGACGGAGATTGTGGGCAGGGTCAGCGGCTTGAGGTTACCCCGTGAGATCAACTCCATGCTGACACGGGCGATGGTTTCGTTATCTGGCGCGTCGATGACATGCACGAAGTCATACTCGCCCAGCGTGGCGTACGTTTCCAGCACGGTCACGCCGAGATGCTCGATCTCCATGCCAATCGCACGCAGGCGGGCGGGGTCTTCCATCACACGCGCGACACCGGTCTCGGTAAGTTTGCTCAAAAGGATGTATACGGGCATAACATTAGTTCTCCTGTGGATCAGCGTTCAGCCGTCAAGTTGCGTCCCAACCCTACCTGCTGCGGCGGGAAAACTCAAGTGTCAATACTCATCCCGCGCGGCGATCACTGGTGACGCCTCTACTTCGCGTAGAGTTCGAGGTAGCCGCATTTTGTGCAGCGGTAGGCGGTGATCGTTTTGCCTGCCCGATTCAGTCTGCCAAACCAATTCATGCGCTGAGTTGGAAATCCTGCCTCCCAACGTGCCGGAAGAACTCTGCCATTGGTCCCTTCATCGAGCAAATATCCGCGCTCCATCGCGGCTTCGCACTTGGGGCATAGTTGGTCGGACATAGTTGGTAGCTCCTATCAATACACGGTGCGAAAATCGCTGCGGAATGAATCCCGCAGCTACGCAAAATCGAAGGACGCTCAAGCGCCCTCGCTTAGTGTACAACAAAGGGCCGTTTCACGGTCTGGCTTGTATGTAGCCCGGTCTATGTGGGCCGGGCGATGCACAATAATCGCACAAAACCATTGCTGCGCGACTTAATACACATCAATGATCGTCTCTGGCACAGCCAGCGTCGGGACCGGCGTGGGGATATCAGCAGCGTCATACTCCGGCTCGTAGTCGATGCAAAGCTGCATCCCGTCGTTGATCGAGACAGTCTCGTCGTCGGTGCGCGTCATCATCAGCGCGTCTTTGAACAGCGGCCACGCCTCGTCACAACGCGCGAGATAGGCCAGCGCCAGCCCACGAATGTAGTAACATTCGACTTCGTGCTCCGCCAGAGGTACGCCCTGTGCCGTCTGCAAATCCGCGCACACCGCCAGTGACTCGACCGCGCTCTCGAAGTTCTTGCGCTTGTACTGCACCTTACCAAGCTGCTGAAACGCTTCGGGGTAGGCGGGGTCAAGTTCGGTGGCCTGGATGCAGGCTTCCTCGGCGCGCGTCCACTCGCCAATTGTGAAGTACGTGCTGCACAGCCGCGTATAGGCTTTCACGTTGCTGGGGTCCAGCGCCAGCACGCGATCATAGGCGGCGATGGCGGACTCGTAGTTCTGCTGCGCTTTGTAGGCGGCGGCGAGTTCGAAGTACAACGCGTCGAGAGTGGGGTGCAGTTGGATCGCGCTCTCGTACTGCTGGATCGCGCCGTCAAATTCACCATACGCGGTCAGTGCGAGCGCCAACGCCCGCCGTGCGTCGAGGTTGTCCGGGGTAGCAGTTATGGCGTGGTCAGCCGCGTCGAGCATGAACTCCCACCGCTGCGCGCTACGGTACGCCAGCGCGAGATAGGCCCAGGCTGCGCCGGAGTCGGGAGCCAGTTCGACCGCGCGGAGTCCGGCTCCGATGGCGGCCTGTGTGTCGTCTGCTTCGATCAGCGCCCAACACAACAATGCCTGCGCGCGTGCGTCGTCGGGAAACTGCGCCGCGAGGGATTCCGCGATCTCAAGCGCCGTTGCAGCGTGATGTGCGTAGCTATGGCCTGTGTAGCTATGGTAGATCAGCACGCGTCCGTACTCAAATGCGATATCGAGATTGCCCGGTTCGAGCGCGTAGGCTTGTCCGTAAGCGGTGATGGCCTGGGGCAGATCGCCCGCCAGATAGGCGTGTTCGCCTGCACGGCGTGGGAGATGGCGTTGGGGGTGACGGTGGGGTCCATGCCCAGCCCCGCGAGCGCCCAGTCCTGTACCGCGTTGAAGCGCCAGATCACGCCGAGCAGCGCCAGCATGATCACGGCCCAGATAATGCGCAACGTCCAGCCCCCGCGCCGTCCCGCGAAGCGTCCGAAACGCAGATGTGATTGATCCCGCCGGATGTGCATTCCGAGGTCCTCCTCAGGTACGCGCGTCCTGTTCAGTCCCCTACAAGTGTCGCGTCGCTGATTTTAACCGACGACGACGTGTGCGGCGAATGAGTCGCGCACGGTCACGTTGCGGCGCGTGTTTTGACTGGGAGCGGCGTCATCGGGCATAATCGCAGTCTATTTTATGCGCATGATGAGGTGGGGGCTATGGCGAAACGTCTGCTGGTCCGGTTGGGGTTACTTGGGTTTGGCGTTGTGCTGGCGCTGGTGCTGTTGGAAGTGGGACTGCGCGCGTGGTACACGACGCATGGCACCGAGCGCGACCGGATGTTGTACGTGTATGATCGTGCTGCGATTGACGCACAAACGGCGCAGTTGATCGGTGTGCCGTACCTGAATTACACGCTGAATCCCACCTGGGACGACGTCAACGCGCGCGGCATTCGCGGTGATCTGGTGGCGGTCCCCAAGCCGGAGCATGTGTTTCGCATTGTTGCGCTGGGCGGTTCGACCACGTTCGGTCATGCGCTGAGCGTTGACGAGACGTGGCCCGCACAGTTGCAGCGCATGTTGCGCGAGCAATACGGGTATGAGCATGTCGAGGTGGTGAATCTAGGCGTGCCGGGTTTCCACTCCACCGATACAGTCGTGAGCCTGGCGACGCGCGGCCTCGCGCTCGATCCCGATCTGGTGATCAGCTATGACGGGCTGAACGACGCCGTCGTGCGGATGTACCAGGACCCGGATTGTTTCAACGGCGACACGCCCCTGTTCAGCTTCAGCATGGATCGCGGCATCTGGCAGCCGGGCGGCGAAGAGTTGCCGTTCAGCACCCTGTATCGCGTACTCGCTCTGCGTTATGGCTGGATGGACGATCCGACCGCCGTCGAGAGCCGGATGGCGGCGACGGGCTGGTGTCCCCCGGAACCAGGAAATATCTCTCAGCTTGATCTGATCGCGCAGAATCCGCCGGTGCATTTTGCGCGCAACCTGCGCAGTATGGTGGCGCTGGCGGCGTCCAGCGGGGCGCAGATGATGTTCTCGTCTGTGGCCTGGGATGTCGCCACTGCGGAAGCGATCCTCGCTGCTGATCCGGGCGCGGACGGCACACGCGCCCTGATCACGGCGATTGGCGAACATAATGTGCTGATGCAATCTGTCGCGGTGGAGAACGGCGCGTTGTTCATTGATCTGGCGGCGGAGATGGTGGACGGCGCGTATTTTCAGGGGGATCAGGTGCATCAGACGCATGCAGGGGCGCGGCATCAGGCGGAACTGTACGCGGCGTTTCTGGATGCGCAGGGCGTGTTCACGGACTGAGGCGTGCGCGCCATGCCTGACCCCACCCTAAATCCCTCCCCGCAGGCAGGGAGGGACTTGCCCGTGTGGTTAACTCCCCCTTTCTCCGGCTTGGCGGGGGAAAGGGGGCTGGGGGCCTATTTCAGCGAAAACACTATCTTGCGGATCTACCCATTAATACGCCTTCGCGAAGTACGCCATCTCGTCGGCGTGCTCGCCGCAGATGATGCACTTGCCGAACTCGCCGGGATACGGCTGGTCCAGCGGGAAGTTACGACTCACCGCCGCCGTGTCTTCTTTGACGCGCTGCTCGCAGTCTGCGCCGCCACAGTACCATGAGAGCGCCCATTCGCCGCCCTGGATCACGTCGATGAAACGGTCGTAGCTGTCAGTAACTTCATGCAGCCGCCCATCGCGGAACTCGGTCGCTTGCTGCAACAAACTCGCCTGAATCTGGTCGAGAAAGTTCTGCACGGTGGCGACGATGTCATCCTGCGGCACGAACGACTTGCCCTCACGCCCTGGAATATCACGACGTGCCAGCGCGACGCTGTGCTTCTCCACGTCCTTCGGGCCGATCTCCATGCGCAGCGGGACTCCGCGCATTTCCCAGTCGTTGTACTTAAAGCCGGGCGAGAGATTGTCGCGGTCGTCGATGTGTACGCGAATTCCGGCGGCCTTGAGCAGCGGCGCGATGCGGTTCACCGTCTCCATGACTGGGCCGATCTGCTCCTCTTTGCGGAAGATCGGCACGATCACCACCTGATACGGCGCGAGGGTTGGCGGCAGCCGCAGTCCCTTGTCGTCGCCGTGCGTCATGATCACCGCGCCGACCATGCGCGTGCTGACACCCCACGACGTAGTCCACACGTATTGTAGGAGGTTGTTCTCGTCAGTGAACTGGATGTCGAACGCCTTGGCGAAGTTCTGGCCGAGGTCGTGGCTGGTCCCCGCCTGGAGCGCCCGCCCGTCGCGCATCATGGCTTCGATGCTATAGCTGTTGACCGCGCCCGCGAAGCGTTCCTGCAGGCTCTTGCGGCCCGGAATCACAGGGATCGCGGCGTCGGTGACGGCGAAATCAGTGTAGACGCCCAACATACGCATCGTTTCTTCGAGCGCTTCCTCGTGTGTGGCGTGGGCGGTGTGCCCCTCCTGCCACAGGAATTCCATCGTACGGAGGAACAGCCGCGTGCGCAGTTCCCAACGCACCACATTCGCCCACTGGTTGATCAGCAGGGGCAGATCGCGGTGCGACTGAATCCACTTCTCGAATGCCCAGCCGATGATTGTCTCGGAGGTGGGGCGCACGACGAGCGGTTCTTCCAGCACCTTGCCGCCGCCGATGGTCACGACGGCGAGTTCCGGCGCGAAGCCCTCGACGTGTTCGGCTTCTTTCTTGAGGAAACTCTCCGGGATAAACAGCGGGAAATAGGCGTTCTTGTGGCCGGTTTCCTTGAAGCGGCGATCCAGCCCGCCCTTGATGCCTTCCCACAGCTCATAGCCGTAGGGTTTGATGATCATGCAGCCGCGCACAGGCGAATAGTCGGCGAGGTCGGCTTTCTGGACCACGTCGGTGTACCGGCGCGAAAAGTCTTCGGATTGGGGGGTTACGCCCTGTTCAGACACGATAGCTTGCTCCTTGATGATGAACACAGTGCTGAGTTTTGAGTTCTGAGTGATGAACGCACGCCTCAGCACTCACAACGCAAAACCAACGGGGCCGATTGTACCGCATTTGAGGCAAACGTCTACGGTGCGCCGGAGACTATGGGCTTTGAGCTTCAGGGATCAAGAGAACGTGTCATTGGAACACAAAAACAGGGTAATCTGAAATGTTTCAGCCTCTGATTCAGCCCACAACCCATAAGCGACCAAGCTATGCATTCCATCAGCCACATAAAAAATCCCTTCTTCTCCCATAGCAATGGTCTTGTCCACTATTAAGCACGGTTTGAGAGTTGCTCCACTCCGAAAACGATCCAGGTAACAATGGACTCTTGTCCCTTTCAGTCCTCTTCCTTGTGCAGAACGCTTGAGGAATCCAGGATCGTCACCGATTTGCGCTAGCACCGTAGCAAGTGTATAGAATTGAGGGTTTTCAGGCTGTGGATTTTGGGGCGAAGAGTTTATGAGGAGGTTCAGGTATTCATTCTGATCTATCGAAATCTCAAAACCATATTGATGACTATATATCCAAGGCTTTACAAAATCGTGAAAATCATGATTGTCTCGAAATTGCTCTGCAAGTTCGTCTTTGGCAAGCTGTCTGATCACTTTCATGACACCGTCTCCAAAATTGAAGTCAGATTTGTTATCATACAGACTGGTCAACGAACAACGGGGCCGATTGTACCGCATTTGAGACAAACGTCTACGGTGCGCCGGAGGAGGGGGGCCACCTGGATTCTTCACGCTATGATGTAGTCCTACCTTGCCATACACCCCTACGAAAAAGCAACACTTCGCACCCGACCGCACACGCGCCCCGCACTCAACCGGCCCTTCCAAATCCGCGCGGTCTGCGTTAGACTGAGTGGGCGTTTGACCGTTCATCCACCGGAGTCGCTGTTTAACGATTGACGAGGCACTAAAGCCTTCCCTCCAATGCAAAGCTGTTTCCGGGCCGGAGTTGCCGTATGGATTCCGTGCGTCGCTGATTCATGCTTCGTTTACTTCACGCATTGAGGAATCAATCATCATGACAGAGACACAAACGCACCACTCCTTGCACATCGCACGCTTGCACCACCTCAGCCAGCCGCCGCCGCTCTATGAACCGGGTGAGCCGGCCTTTTGGACTGATCCATACATCTCGCAGGGTTTGCTCGAAGCACACCTGAATCCCGATTTTGAAGCCGCCAGTCGCAAGCCAGAATTCATCGAGGCGAGCGTGAACTGGTTGCTCGCGCAGCTTGAGCTTGCGCCGGGTGCGGCGTGGCTGGATATTGGCTGTGGGCCGGGGCTGTATACGTCCCGGCTGACGCAGCGCGGATTGCGCGTGACCGGCGTCGATTTCTCCGAACGGTCGCTCGCCTATGCGCGCGACTACGCGGCGGAACACGATTTTGACGTGGTCTACCGCTATCAGAACTATCTGACGCTGGACGATGACGCGCAGTACGATGTCGTGTCGCTGATCTACGGCGATTTCTGCCCGCTGATCCCGGCAGAGCGCACTACACTGCTGGAGCGCATCCACCGGGCGCTGAAACCGGGCGGACGCTTCGTGTTTGACCTGTCTACGTCGCTGCATCACACGCGGCATATACCTAAAACGCACTGGTATGCGTCAGCGAGCGCGGGCTTCTGGCGTCCGACGCCGCATCTGGTGTTGGAGCAGGGCTTCGTCTATCCTGAGGACGTGTTCTTGAACCAGCACATCGTGATCGAGGAGGACGGTTCCCACAAGGTCTATCGCTTCTGGTTCCAGGACTATACGCCGGAACGGATCGCGGCGGAACTTGCGGCGCACGGTTTCGCGGTGCGGATGCAGTGGGGCGATCTAACCGGTGCGCCGTTTACGCCCGACGACAGCGAATGGCTCGCGCTTGTGGCGGAGCGCGTGTAACTCCGACGTTGCTGCACTGACGCAAAAATCACCGCCCGTGAACGCAAGAGGTTCGCGGGCGGTGTTGCGTGGTGTGTGGATCATTGCGCCGAGGGCCGTTTCACGGTACGACTTGTATATAGCCCGGTGCGTGTGCGCCGGGCGATCCGCATTGCCACGCACGCTCGTAATTCTACACGGAATCAAAAACCCCCGCGCGGGGCGGGGGCGAAAGACTGTTTTGGCGGGGTGCGGCAGAGCAACACCCCTACAATCGCTCAATACGCATTCTCGCTGCGTTTGAAGACCGTTTGCACCACTGTGCGCAAAATAATCTTGATATCCAGCCACATCGACCAGTTCTCGACGTACCACAGGTCGTATTTGGTGCGCTCCAAAATCGAGGTGTCGCCGCGCATCCCGTTCACCTGTGCCCAGCCGGTCATGCCCGCTTTTTCGCGGTGCCGTTCCATGTAGCGCGGGATATATTCGCGGAACTTCTGCACATAATAGACTTGCTCCGGGCGCGGCCCGACGAGGCTCATCTGCCCCCAGAAGACGTTGATCAACTGCGGGAGTTCGTCCAGGTTGGTTTTGCGCATGAACGCTCCCATGCGTGTCACACGCGGATCGCCTTCGACGGTCCAGCCAGGGCCGTCCTTTTCGGCGTCGTCGCGCATCGAGCGGAACTTGATCATCGGGAACGGGCGTCCGTCCAGACCCATGCGCTCCTGGCAGAAGAACACCGACCCTGGTGATTCCAGCCGCACCAGAATCGCAGTCAGCGTCAGGAAGGGACTCAGCAGGACCAGCCCGACCAGCGAGCCGAAGATGTCCAATCCGCGTTTGAGGCTCAGCTTCCAGCCGCGCAGCGCCACATCCCGCACGCTGAGCATGGGCATCCCGTTGAGGTCATCGACCGTCAGGCCGCCCGACATATACGCGAAAATGTCGGGATAGACCTTGATGCTGACTTTGCCGCGCTGACACTTGCTGATCAGTTGTACCAGTTCGCGGTGACTCGCGTCGGGCAGGGCGATGATCACCTCGTCTACGGCGTAGGCGTCGATGATCTCCGGCAGTTGGCCCGTCGTCCCGATGATTGGCACGTCGCCCACTGAGCCGCCAGGGACGCCGTTCACCGCACCGACGATGTTGTAGCCCAGGTGCGAAGACCAGCGGATTTTTCCGGCAATTGTGCGCGCTACTTCGCCGGAGCCGATGATCAGCACGTTGTCGCGCCCGATGCCCAGGTCGCGCAGCCGCACGGTGATCTGCCGGTGTAGTTCGCGCCCGACGACGGTCAATACGATGCCCAGACCCCACGCATAGATGATTACGCCGCGCGGATAGTCGAGTTCCAGCGTGGAGTTTTTGAACGCGAGCGTACTCAGCGCCACCGAGAGCAGCGTGCCAATCGAGACATTCTGCGCCAGCGCGTAGGCTTCGTCGAAGCGGCTGATCGCGCGCCGTTGGTGGTACAGCCGCGCGAAGAAGAACACGAACAGGATCGCGAAGACGTGGATCACCATCATCGGCACGTAGGTGGAGAGCGGTGGCGGATCAACCGGCGTGGCGGGCAGCGGTAGCTCCGCGCGGAAGAAATAGCCAAGTATAAACGCCAGCGTCAACATCAGCCCGTCGCTAAAGAACAGCATCGTCTGTAGCAGGCTGCGAATCTGGTTGTCGAGGGCCTGATTTACCCGGATGCGACGGTGTTCGCCGGTTTGGGCTGCGGGTCGCGCAGCGCGCTCAACAGCGGACGCCCGCCCTTGATTAGCAGTCCCAGCATGATCAGGCTGTGCAGCCACAGCGGGGTCGTCGCCCGATAATGCTTGCGGTAAAAGATCAGCATCGCGCGGTAGAACTCCGTCTGCGCGCGACTCGACTGCTTGCTCGCCGCCCGTTTGACGTGTTTCACCGTCACCTGCGGGTTGTACTTCACGATCCATCCGGCCTGCTTGATTCGGTACGCCCAATCCAGGTCTTCTCCATACATCCAGAATGTGTCATCGAACAGGCCCACGCGATCAATGGCGTCGCGCCGGACCTGCATATACGCCCCCACGACCGAGTCAACTTCAATCTCGATGCCAGGGTCCATGTATGTCATATTATACCGCCCAAAGCGACGGCTGTGGGGAAATAGTTTAGACAACCCCACCATGCGGTAAAAACTCACTTCCGGGGAGGGGAAGCTGCGGCGGCACGCGGGATCAATGTTCCCGTCCGGCAGCACGAGTTTCGGTCCCGCGATGCCCATGCGCTCGTCCGCGTCCATGTACGCCGTCATCTGCGCCAGCGCGTCCGGTGGGAGTTCGGTGTCGGGATTCAGCGCCAGTGCATAACGCGGGGCATTCTCGCCGCAGCCCTGCTCAAATCCCAGCAGCCGGAAGCCCTGGTTGTTCGCGGCGGGATAGCCCACGTTGTCCGTGTTGGCGATCAGGTTTACCTGCGGGAACTCGTCCCGCACCATGTCCGCGCTGCCGTCCGGCGAGTTGTTGTCCACAACCACCACGCGGAAGGTCACGCCCTCCGACGCAAAGACGGTGTGCAGACAGGTGCGCAGCAGGTCGCGCGTGTTCCAACTGACGATTACGATGCCCAGGTCGTGCATGTGTCCTCGATGGTGTGGTGTGTACGAAAACTTACTGGTTCTAACGGATTTTGTTGCAGCAAGAAAACGAGTCAAAATTGACCCAGGTTATCATCCCAAAATCGTCAATATCGATGGTTAGGAAGCAAACCTCAAGTCTGTTACCAGTTTTTATCGCTTGTTTATCAACTTAATGGGGTTGATATCACAAAAATCGGCTCCAAAACCTGTTCAATCCAACCCGTTCTTTATGTGCCACAAAATCCGTTAGAATGAGAAAACTTAACCTCATCCCCTAATCCCTTCGAAAATAAGCGTGTGCGGTTGCATAGACCGCTGAGGATTGAAACCCTCAGCTATCTAAAATCGAAGAACGCTGAAGAGCCCTCGCTCGCGAGCAAGCGCGGGATCAAGGGCCGTTTACGGTCCTTTCGAACTATAGCCCGGTCCTTGTAGGGCCGGGCGATTCCCGCTACCGCACATTTTCATCTCTTTGATGTGCCGCAGGGGACCGGAGGTGAGGTTGATCATGCGAATCTCCAAAGAACCAACCTTTAAAACGCATGAACCAGCGGTGCAGCGGACACTATGCCCTCCGTCACCGTTAGCGTATATGTCCCGGTGGAGTGTCCATATGTACTCATATACCGCGTGGCGACCACGAGGTACTCGCCGTCGTCCTGCAACGTGAAATCACGAATCTCGGCATACGGTTCGTATAGATAACTTCTGCTCCCCATCAGGAATGTACCGTCAGGAGCCAACAGAATCACATACGGTTCCAGCGTAAAACCC
>CBEVZO010000002.1:0-24907 GCA_965554365.1 uncultured Anaerolineae bacterium | reverse complement strand
TAGCATGTCTTCGCCGTCTACTGCGTCGGGCATTTCGGGCAGCTCGGGCGGTGGTGGGGGCGCAGGTTGCACATAGGTCGGCTCGTCAAACGTGTCTTCATCGACTTCCTCGCCGGAGAGTGCCGCCAATACGCCTTCAAATTCCGGGTCAAACAGACCGTCGATGACATCGCCAATGGTGGCGTCGGCATCCATGTCGGCGCTGTCGGTGGGGGCGGGGGGCAGCGGCGATTTCCCGCGCCGGATCGCGTCAAGTACATAATCTACCGCGTCAGCGGGCGTGTCGGGCGGCAGCGCATCTTCAACCGCGTCTTCGGCAATTGAGGTCAGCAATTCTTCCAGCCGTGTGCGGCGCGGACGTTCTTGTTCTGGGCGGCGCAGTGAATCGACCAGGGTGTGAAACTCGTCATCTTCTTCCTGCTGCGGTGGGGCGTCGGCGGTGCTGGCAACCGCGTCCAATACAGCATCAAAATCGTCCACATCGCCGCCGGAGTCGGGCGCGAAGTATTGATCCTCATCCTCGATGTCGTCCGCTGATACAGCGGGCATCTCGCCGGTGGTGCGCGGCGGGGCATCTATTTCGCTACGCCGCAGAGGTTTGGTTTCGCGTTTGGGTGTGCCGAGTTCCCACCGTTCGCGCGTCAGACCTTCGTCAGAAGTTTCATCTTCGCGGTCACGGCGCGCGGCATCGATCTCGGCCCATTCGAGCAGCGCGGCAGGTCCGTCAATGTCGCGTGCGGCAAGGCCCGGATAATGTGGTTCCTCTTCTTCGGCTAACCGCTCCGTGCTGACCAGTCGATGCGTTTCCTCTGTACGAGCGTCCCATTCCAGCAGCGAGGTAGTATCTGGCGGCTCGTCGTGCATATCAAGCAATCGCGTACCGTCCAGGTCAGCGACGGGGTCCGGATCGTGTCGCCGCTGTGCGCGATCCGCTTCCTGAACTTGAGCTGCGTCATCAGGATCGGGTGTGGCAGGCGGTTCGAGCAAGCTCGTGTAGCCGGTATCCTCTTCGATATCCGGCAGCCGATCTGTGTCACCGGGGTCGCGTGTGGGGTGGTCCGTGACGTGGTGCGCGTCAGCTTGCGGTTCGGTAGCGCGTTCGAGCGCCTCGAATTCTTCCAGCACATCCGCGTCGGACTGCGGGAGGGGGCCGGTGGCCTGGCGCCGTTCCAGCAGATCGAGGTCAAAGGTGTCGAGGCCGTCGTCGGTGTCGGCGGCGCTCACGATCTCGGTGGCGGAAGGGCGGGGCAGGTCCGCATCATCCGGTGGCAGCGGTTTGGTGTCGTGCATGATGTGAGGCGTGGTGTCTGATATTTCCGTCTCGTCCACTCCTGGATCAGCGGGGCGGACGATGGAAGGTTCGCGGGCGGCACGCGGGGGCAGGATCGTCCCTGCGTTCAACCGGGTCAGCACGGCGATCAGGTGCGGGATCAACGTGCGCGCGTTGAAGGGTTTTATGAGCGCACCCTGCACATCCATAAACTCGATGCGCTCGCGCTGCACGTCCGTTTCTGGGGTCATCAGAATCGGGAGGGTGGGTTGGGCTTTGCGCAGCAGGCGGATGATTTCGACGGCATCGCGCCCAGCGATCTCGAAATCCACGACGGCGATGTCGAACTGTGTGCGGCGCAGGGCGTCGGCGGCGGCGTCGGGGTTGGCGGCGAGGGTCACATCGAAGTCGCCGGTTTGTTCTAGCGCTTGTTTCAAGCTAACGATAAAGGCGATGTCCTGATTGAGCAGGAGAACAGTTATAGTCATGGGCTTGCCCGCTTAACTCACTGTGATGTGTTGGCATCTCTATATAGATTGTACAGTGGGCGCGGATTGCGGGCAATGGTGGGACTAACGGGGCGTGGTTACTTTGCTTCCGCGCGCAGACGCTCCAGTTCAGCACGGACGTGGGCGAGCGCCGCGTCGTAGCTGTCGAACAGAGGCACGTTCAGCGATCCGAACTGCACCTGTTTCAACCCCTCGGAGGCCAGTCGGACCATGGGCTGGTTGCCCACGAGGACGTTGCGTATCCGGGGATCAGCCGCCGACCCAGGGCGTGCGGTGCGAGTTTCTTCTGCCATCACAAGCGTGATATCATTGAGCGTGGGTGCGGGGACTGCGCTATAGTCATTGATGCGGAAGATCACGGGATCGTCCATCGTCTGGACCAGGGCTTCGAGATCGTCCATTTTGCGTTGTGCATCAGCATACGCGTTGGTGGGCGGCGTGATGGTAATCACGATGATTGGCTCGCTGTCAAGACGCGTAATCTGATACACCGAAACACTTCCTCCATAGCGTGCGAAAGACTATCACAAGCATACGCGGGGCGCTGTGTTTTTTCAAGTTTTCTATGTACCTACTTATTAAAGAGGATTGAGATTATGCCATCACCATCGCGCCGAACCCTGCTCGCAGTGCTGGTGCTGATCCCGCTGTTGATCGCGCTGGCTCCGGTCAATGCGCAGCCCGCCACGCCGGATTATACCACTGCAATCACTACCACGCAGATTGATGCACACATGCACGCGCTGGCGGAGGATATTGGCGCGCGGGTGGCGGGGTCGGAGGAAGAACGCCGCGCCGCTGAGTACATTCGTGAGCAGTTCGACGCATGGGGCTATGATGTGATTATGCAGCCTTTTGATATCACCACCGGCACGCGCACGTCGCACAACGTGATCGCGCACAAACCGGCGACGGTTTCCGGCCCGCAGACGCGCACGATCATCGCCGGCGCGCATCTCGATTCGGTGGCCGTCGGGACCGGTGCGGATGATAACGCATCCGGCGTAGCGGCGATCTTGGCGGTGGCGCAAGTACTCGCTGATCTCAACACGCAGCACGATGTGATCTTTATTGCGTTCGGCGCGGAGGAAATCGGGTTGCGTGGGTCGCAGGCGTATGTGGCCGCGCTCACTGATGCGCAGCGTGATGCAGTGTGGGTGATGTTCAACGTCGATACGGTGGGCGCGGGGGATTTCGCGTATGTGTACGCCGGGGCCATTGTTGAGCATGAGACGGACTACGATCCTGGCCCGACCTGGGCGCGCGATCTGGCGCTGAGCGTGGCGGATGATCTGGATATCGATCTGCGCACCACGCCGCCGCAGGGTTGGAACGGCTTCATTGGCAACTGGAGCGATCATGTCCCGTTTGCGGAACACGAGATCGCGGTCGCGTACTTCGAGCGTTGGAATTGGGACGCGGGTGACGATCCGTTTTGGGGCGTGGAGACAGTGGCGTATGGCGACATTCTGCACACGGCGCGCGACACGGTGAAGTACGTTGATCCGGCGCTGGTGGAGCCGGTCGCGGAGGTGCTGGCGCAGACGGTCGCGTTGCTGGCGACGGGGGCGGCGGGGGAGTGAGGATGGAACGCAGATAAACGCAGATCAAAATTGAAGGATGCTCAAGCAGATTAAAAAATTAACGCGGATATCCTGGTGAACGAAAATCAACCTCACCCCCCGGCCCTCTCTCCACGCGCGGAGAGGGGGAGATGCGGCAAACACACGCCTGACTCCCCTGATCTTGCTCCATCTCGGATGGGGAAAGGGGGTTGGGGGGTGAGGGGCCGGTTTTCAGGCAGCCGATATCCGTCTTAATTTCTTAAAGAGCATAAGCACCCTCGGAAGGAGCAACTGAGGGCCGTTTCACGGTCCGGCTTGTATGTAGCCCGGTGCGTGTGAGCCGGGCGATCCGCAGCACCGCACATGATCCCTGCTTCTGATCCGTGTCCCATTGGTTTTTACGTCGTCAATCCATACAACCTGCCCTTAACCCGGAGATGTTATAATAGGCACGGTGCGGGCGGGGCATCGTTAGTTACCCCTGCCTGTGTTACGCGAATCGAACAACTCAAGGAGGCAACCCTATGGCGCACAATGAGGAGGCGGTCGAGGATTTGCTGCAAGCCGAGGACGGCAAGCAGCCCCTCATCGTGATCGTATCCAATCGCGGACCCTATGCGTTCAGTGTGGGCGATGATGGCACGTTGCAGCACCGGCGCGGCGCGGGCGGCCTCGTGACCGCGTTAGGCGCACTCGCCGAACGGCATGACGTACTGTGGGTCGCGGCAGCATTGAGCAAAGCCGACCGGAAATGGATCGAGGCGCACGGCAACATTCCTACCGAAGTCGATAATGTCTTGCTGCAACTGGTGGACATTCCCACGCGGCGCTACAACCAGTATTACAACGAAATCGCTAACCCGCTGCTGTGGTTCGTCCAGCACCAGATGTGGGACTTGCCCCGCACGCCGAGTATCACCCGCGAGACATGGCGCGCCTGGGCGATGGGCTATGTTGAAGTGAACAAGATGTTCGCGGATGTGGTCGCGGATGCGGTCAAGGACTCCGACCGCCCGGTGCTGATCTTCCCGCAGGACTACCACCTCTACCTGATGCCGCATTTCCTACGCAAAAAGCTGGGCGATAAGGTCCAAATTCAACCGTTCGTGCATATTCCCTGGCCGGGGCCGGATGCGTGGCGCATCCTGCCAGAGGCGATGCGCACGCCCCTGCTGGAAAGTATGCTCGCGGCAGACCGCATCGGGTTCCAGACCGAGCGCGACGCCTTCAACTTCGTGCAGTGCTGCCGCCTGTTTATCAAGGGCGCGCATTCGTATGGCGCACGCGACGCGATCACGTATAAGGACCGCAAAGTCGGCGCGGTGGCGTATCCTATCTCGGTGGATGTGGAAAAGCTGCACACGATGGTCAACGAGCCGCAGATGGCGCTCAATAAGCAGCAGATCGTCAACGTGGTGGGCGACCGTAAGGTGATCTTGCGCGTGGATCGCATCGAGCCGAGCAAGAACATCCTGCGCGGCCTGGAAGCATTCCGGGCGCTGCTCGTGCAGTACCCCAGCCATCGCGGCAAAGTGCAGATGATCGCGCTGCTCGTGCCCTCGCGCATGAAAGTCGAGGAATATCAGAACTATCTACAGGCGATCATGGCCCAGGCGGGCATGATCAACGCTGAATTCAGCGACGCGTATTGGGAGCCGGTGCGTATCTGGGTCGGCGAGAACTATCCGCGCGCGTTGGCGGCGATGATGCTGTACGACGTGCTGCTGGTGAACCCGATCGCGGACGGCATGAATCTGGTCGCGAAAGAGGGCGCGCTCGTCAACCAGCGCGATGGGGTAATCCTGCTCAGTGAACATGCGGGCGCGTACTACGAACTCGGTAATTATGCGCTGACTGTCTCACCGTTTGATATCCAGGGCACAGCGGACGCGATGCACCAGGCGCTCACGATGAACGCTAATGATCGCCGCCGCCGTGCTGCTGCTGCGCGCCGCCAGGTGATGAACGCGGACGTGCGGCGGTGGTTCTACAATCAGGTCGTGGACGCGCTCAAGAGCCAGTCCAGCACCGACGCCACATCCTGAACGCCGGACACGAGCAGGTCTGCCGTCTCAAGCACGGGGGCGGGCGTTTCGTCCGCCGTCACGCCGAGGCCAAGCGCGTAACAGGTGCCGTCCGCGCGCAGATCGCGCGCCATGCGCAGCGCATCGACATCGGTCGTGTCATCGCCGAGATAGAGCGCCGCATCGAGCGCGTAACGGGCGATCAATTCGCGGAACGCCGTGCCTTTGTTCACCGCAATCGGCGGGCGCAACTCGTAGATCATGCGTCCCTGAAACATGCGCAGCCCGTGTGCCTCGGCGATCTGTGCGAGGGTAGGGCGCAGGGTATCCGCAGTGGTCGCGGGATCGGCGGTTTGGCGATAATGGATGGAGAGGGTCGCGCCTTTGTCCTCGATTTGCATGCCGGGGACGACGTGCGGTTGCAGCGCGGCGATGGCGGCTTCCAGCGCGGGACGAAACGCGGCGGCGGCGGGTGTGACCTGCACCTGACCATCGATCCACCATTCCAGGCCGTGATTGCCCACATAGACCAGGTCCGGCAGCGCGACCATACGGCGCACATCCGTCACGGCGCGCCCGGAGACAAAGGCGACCAGCGGTAAGCGCGTCCCAAGTTGGCGCAGCAGATCGTGGTGGCGCGGCGAGACGGTCGCGGCGTCCGGCTGATCGACGATTTCGCTCAGCGTGCCGTCTACATCGGAAACGATCCCGACGCGCGCGTGTCTGATCAACGTGCTGAGCAGCGTATCAGTGGCAGATGTCCAGTGCATGAGCAAAGTCCTGAGTTATGTGTAGGGGTAAGGGCTTGTTGTCCTACCCTGGGCGCAGCAGAGCAGCGCCCCTACAATATTACCAACTCAAAACTCATAACTCCAAATTCACCACTCCCGTTTCTAAGGAGTTCCCAACCGAAACCGAAGGAGGTCACATCTTAATGACCGACACATCCGACACTCCCACTCCTGACCCGGCCCAAACGGAGCCGGCGAAGATCATCACCGTGACGCTGAATCCGTCACTGGATCGCACCCTGACCACGCTTTTCCTGGCTCCCGGTCACTACAATAGCGCCACCAGCCCCACGCGCCTGGACCCCGCCGGACGCGGCGTGAATATCTCGCGGGCGTTGCACGGGCTGGGCGTTCCCACCCACGCTGTGATTCTGTTGGGCCGCGACGCCAACGGGCGCGCGTATGAGGCGCTGCTGAGCGATGAGCAGTGCCCGCTGACGATCCTGCATCACCAGGGCCACACGCGCAGCAATATGGTGATTGTGGATACGGGCCACAACCACGAAACCGTGATCTGGGACCAGGGATCGACGGTCACGCGGGACGAGCAGCGCGCCGTCCGTAGCACGATGACGGACCTCATCAACCGGGGCGATGCAGTGGTGTTCGCGGGTAGTTTGCCGGACAACGCGCGCCGTGACACGTATGCCTTGCTGACCAGTCTCGCGCAGACGGCGGGCGCAGCGGTGGCGATCAACGCGGGCGGTGGCGATGTGTTGCAACTTTCGCTGCAAGCGCGCCCCCTGCTGACGTATCTCACGCAGCGGCAGTTGGAGGGGCTGTTCAACTATCCTGTGCGCTCCGACGAGGAAGTGCTGTACACGATCAACCAACTGCGCAAGCGCGGCGTGCGGCGTGTGCTGGTCGGTATCAGCGACGCGAACCGCGCATATCTCGTTACCGAGGAAGGCGTGTGGATGGCGGAATGGCCGGAAGCGTCCGGCTCGCAGTTCGGCAGTGCGGAGGCGTTGGTCGCGGGCTATTTGGCGGGGCGCGTCAATGGGCGTCCGTTCGGGCACGCGCTCAAGCTCGGCGCGTTGATGGCGGCGTATACGGGCACGCAGGTGGGCCACGAGTTCGGGCAGTTTGATGATCTCGAAGCGCAGATTGACCGGGTGAACGTCACGCCGTGCGATGTGTTGGATGACCGGATCGTTGTGCCGGGGCAATAGACCCCACCCCTCTATCCCCGCGTGACCTGCGGCCACGTTGCCCTTTCTCCCCTCTCCATCCGAGACGGTTCAAGAGCGCAGAACGGCCTCACCCCCCGGCCCCCTCTCCAGCAGAGCCGGAGAGGGGGAGAAGATCGCGCGGTGGTTTACGCGTTCAGGGCGGCGCGGATGCGTGCGACGACGGCGGAGAGATCGCTGTCAATGTCCGCGTTGGTGATGCGCAGCACGTGCAGGCCGAGGGCTTCGAGGTGTTCCTGTCGGGCGGCGTCGTTAGAGGGCTGATCGTGGATCGCGCCGTCCACCTCGATCACGAGTTGGGCTTCCGCGCAGTAGAAGTCCACGATAAAGCGGTCGATGGAGTGTTGGCGGCGGAATTTCGCGTCGGCGATCTGGCGGTTGCGGAGCGCCTGCCACAGAATATCCTCGGCGGACGTGGGGTTTTTGCGCATGTCGCGCGCGGCATGGACATTGTGACGGCGGCGCGCAGGGTGTTTGGCTTTGGGCGTGCCGGGCATGGTGTGTGATCCTTTCGGGTGTTGTGGACGGGCCTCACCCCTCATCCCCCAGCCCCTTCTCCCCTCTCCATCCGAGACGGTTCATCTCGCTGGCGCTCGACGGAACCTATGGAGAGGAGAAAAGGGGAGTCGGGCGTGCGCATGGTCGCGGCGCGTTCTCCCCCTCTCCGGCTCTGCTGGAGAGGGGACCGGCTTTCAGGGGTAGGTATTTGATTCTAGCTCAACAAACTCATGTTGTGACAACTTTTCTATTGAGAAAACCATGAGCTTTGAGCCATTCTGACCTTTTTAGACCCGTTTAGGAACAATCTGTCTGAACAGAAAACTGGTCAGAACCTTGAACAACGAAAAACCTACCCCTGAAAGGAGGGGGCCGGGGGGTGAGGCCGTCGCAAACGCTACGCGGGAAGCGAAATGTTACCTTGTTCCAGATCAATTACTACATGCGACAGGAAAAACAGCAAAAAAACTAATTGCACAGACAACTTCGCACGACCGTATTTGGTGTTTCCTCCGTGAAGGATGGCATTTCTGTCAGGTATTAGCTGGTTCAACATAAAATCAATCGCTTCTATAAAGAGTGGCTCTCTTTTCAACTTCGAATACTCAACAAGGTTCTGAAGCCCGCTGACTTTAGCCCATCTATCTTTCTTGGTGCGAATAAACATTTCACCACCTCTTCGAACTCCCCTGCCGCGAATGATCAGCAAATCGCCAAAGACCCCTTCAATCTGCGCAAAAAGAGCAGGTATAGCTAACGCATACTCCCGTCGAAAATGTGCCTTCCATGCCAATTGGACGATGTGCCATCTCCGCCTAAGTAGTGGTGAAGTGGTGAAGATTACCCGCATATCTTCGATGAAAGAACTTGAACGAGTAACTGCAAGGAGTTTATTAGTTACTACAGCTCCTCGAACTCGCGACGGCACATGTAAGTAATCAGAAAAACTAGCTACATAACGCACCGTCAGATCATGAAGAACAAAGGAGTATCCGCCTAGTGTGATGGTTTCAGCCCCGGAAGCTGCTCGCTCTATCGACTCTGCAATTTCTGTAACAACAGGCAGACTCTCGAAGAATGGGCCACCCATCCTGCTGAATTCATCGTTAATATGATCAACCACAGGTTTGAAAGCATCTCTTACCGCATTAGAAAGATTCTCGAAGGCCTCGGCAAGAACCGTCTGTGCAGCTAATACCTGCTGAACGAAATCTTGAACAATATCTTGCATTGGCCCTACGAATGTGTCTACAAGTTTTGAACTCGTCTCGCGGATGAAAATTGCGGTTTGATCCCGGAACTTATCAAATGGAATCGGACCAATCAGCGATGTGTCCTCAAATCCCACTTCATCGGACCAAACTAGAATTGCCTTCTTTAGAAACTCGTCCGGCCAAGTTTGTATGACATCCGGCGTGAGTTTCGGGGTGATCAACTGAATCGATATCAGTTTTTCGACAAATTCCCGGCCTTTTAGGTCCTGTGTCAAAAGTTCCGCCACAGGGAAGAATTTAAGTGGCTTAAGAAGTTCGATTTTCCCTGTTTCAGCGGAATGCAGTTCGATGCGTGAACGTTTTAGCCACACAGTACCGCTCGTGACTTCAGTCATGGCTTACCTCCCCCGCCCCATCTCCAACCAGTTCTGCCCGACCTTCGCATCCGCCACCAGCGGCGCGTCCAGCACAAACGCCGCTTCCATGACCTCGATCACCAGCGGCGTCACCGCGTCGAGTTCGGCGTCCGGCACTTCCAGCACCAATTCGTCATGCACCTGCAACAGCACCCGCGCCGCATAACCGCGTTCGTCCAGCGCCCGCGCCAGGTCGATCATCGCGATTTTGATGATGTCCGCCGCTGTGCCCTGGATCGGCATGTTGACCGCTTCACGCTCCGCGCGCTGGCGGTCCTGGAAACTCGGCTTGCGCCCGCTGGATTCGTCCAGTGCGGGGAAGTAGCGCCGCCGTCCGAGCAGCGTGTCGAGATAGCCTTGCTGCCGCGCCTGTTCCACCGACTCGTCCAGATAACGCCGCACGCCGGGGAACTGCGCGAAGTATTCCTCGATGAACGCCTCCGCCTCCGCCAGCGTGAAATCGCTGTCCCGCGCCAAGCGGAACGCGCCCATGCCGTACATCAAGCCGAAATTCACCGCTTTCGCGAAGCTGCGTTGCTCATACGCCACATCCTCCGCCGCGATATGGAACATCGCCGCCGCCGTCGCGCTGTGGATGTCGCGCCCCTCATGGAACGCGCTCAGCAGCGCCTCGTCCTGGCTGTAATGCGCCAGAATGCGCAGTTCGACCTGCGAATAGTCCACCGCCAGCAGCTTGTGTCCCTCCGGGGCGATGAACGCGCGCCGCACACGCCGCCCCTCCTCCGTGCGGATGGGGATGTTCTGCAAATTTGGGTTCGCTGAACTCAGCCGCCCCGTGACCGTCCCGGTCTGGTTGAAGCTGGTATGCACGCGCCCGGTGTGCGGATTGACCAACTCCGGCAGCGCATCGACATAGGTGCTTTTGAGCTTGCTCAGCCCGCGCCAGTCGAGGATCACCTGCACGAGTGGATGTTCGCCGCGCAGCCCGTCGAGTGTCGCGGCGTCGGTGCTGAAGCCGTGTGTCGTCTTGCGCAATCCTTCGGTGGGCAGGCCGAGTTTGTCGAACAGTACCTCGTTAAGCTGCTTCGGACTGCCTAGCTTGAACGGCTCCGTCATGCCGCTGACCGCGTGCGCTTCGTCTTCCAATGCGGCGATGCGTGTGCCGAGGTCCGCGCTGAGATCGCGCAGATAGTCCACGTCCACCAGCACGCCCGCTTGCTCCATATCCGCGATGATCGGGACCAGCGGTAGCTCGATCTCCGTGTAGAGCTGCGCGACGCTCTGCTGCTCCAACTCTGGACGCAGCACGTCCACCAGCCGGAACGTCATGGCGGCGTCGGCGGCCCCATACGGCGCGGCATGGTCCAGTGGCACACGGTCGAACGTGATCTGGTTTTTGCCCGTGCCGATCAACTCTTTGATGTCCGTCATGCGCACGTCCAGAAGCGACTCCGCAAGTTTCTTCAAACTCAGGTGATGGCTGCTGGGGTTGGCGACCCATTCCGCGACCATCGTGTCGAAGTCCACCGGATGCACGTCGATCCCGTAGCGGCGCAGCATGACCACGTCGAAGGGGGCGTTGTGCGCGTACTTGGGGATCGCGGGATCGGTCAGCGCCGGGCGCAGTGCGGTGATGACATCGTCCAGCGGTAGTTGCTGGGGGCTATGTCCGTCGATCAGATCAGGCTGATCACCGCCCGCGTCGCCGCGCAAGGTCGGCGCGTTCGGCGCGATGTGCCCCACCGGGATGTAGTAGCCCGTGTCGCCGTCCACCGCGAGACAGATGCCGACGATGTCTGCTTGCATCTTGTCCAGCGAGGTCGTTTCTACGTCCCACGCAATCGCGTCTGCGGACTCCAGGCGCATGACCAGCGCAGCGAGCTTTTCCGCGTCGTCCACGATCTCGAACGGGACGACCACATTTATCGCCGGAGCCTGCGCCTCGGCGGCGTCAAACATGCTCAACTGCTGCACGCCGCCCACCGGGACGGTCCTACTCGCGGCTGCGGTGGGTCCACCGGGAAGCCGGTCGATCAGCGTGCGGAATTCCAGCGCGCGGAACAGCGCTGCCACTGCCTCATATTCGTAATCCTGCGCTACACACGCTGCTAGATCGAGCGTCACCGGCACGTCGTATTGAATCTGCGCCAGATCACGCGAAAGGAAGGCGTCCTCACGCCCGGCGGCGAGTTTCTTTTGCAGCGCGCCTTTGATCTCCGCGAGATGCTCGTACACGCCCGCCACCGTGCCATACGCTCCGATCAGTTTGAGCGCCGTCTTCTCGCCCACGCCTTTCACGCCGGGAATATTGTCGGAACTGTCGCCCATCAGCCCCTTTATCTCGACCAACTGCGGCGGTTCCAGCCCCGCGTACTTTTCGCGGAACCGGGCCAGATCGTAGACTTCCGGTGTGCGGCTGCCGCGCCGTGCGGGTAACTGTACGGTAGTGTGTGCCGTGATCAGTTGCAGAATGTCGCGATCCCCGGTGATGATACGCACGCACGCCCCCTGCTCCTCGGCCTGCGGAGCGACCGATCCCATGACGTCGTCGGCTTCGTACTCCGCCAGTTCCAGGATCGGGATATTGAACGCCGTCACCAGATCGCGGATGCGATCCAACTGGCTGCGCAGATCGTCGGGCATCTTTTCGCGCGTGCCTTTGTATGCGGGGTAGGTGGTATCGCGTCCACTCATGCCCTGGTCAAACGAGACGGCGAGGTACTGCGGTTTCTCGTCCAGCAGCAGATCGAGCAGGGTGCGCGCGAAACCAAACACGGCGTTGGTCGGTTCTCCGGCGCGCGTCTGGAAACCCTGCGCAGGCAGCGCGAAAAACATGCGGTACGCGAGCGCGTGACCGTCGATCAGGACCAGTGTGGGGCGTGTCATGGAGTGTCCTCCCGGCAATGTGTGCGATGGTCAAGTTGAACAGATGTGCGTAATTATACCACCTCGCCCTATCCTCCGGCGAAGATTATCACTTGCAAAAACCCCATAAAAAACCTCATAAAAGTCTTTATAAGTCTCTTAATTTTCACCTCAACCTATGGTACGCTGTTGATGCGCCGCATCCCGGTGCAACCCTACAAGTCAAAGTCAACTTATACACAAGGAGCATACTTCATGAACCGCAAGACTGCTTTTCTCGTTACGTTAGTCGTCGCGATCAGTTTGCTAATCGTCAGCATGGCGGCTGCTGCTGCCGTCGCCACCAGTTTTGAGGAATTCGGCCCAGGCACAAACGGCGCCGGAATCACGGTTTCCGGCGTCACGTTTGGCGCCAACTGCACCGTAGACACTGGCTGGTTCAGTTGGAACGGCGGCGGCGATCAGATGGTGCTGTTCAACGGTGGTAGAGATGGAATCATCATTGAGCCACCGGTGGACGCAAGCGGCCCGCAAATGGCCCCCGCTGCGCCCGGTGCTTGCAAAATGACCTTCACCGACCCGCAAAGCCAAATCTCGTTTGACTGGGCGTCCTGCGACGCGCCAGTGACCGTCACCGGCTACCTGAGCGACGTCGAAGTTTTCAGTGACGTCGTTACCGGAACCGACCCCGCCGGTTTCGACGACTGGGAAGGCTACTACGCCCACAGCGGCACGTTTGACGAAGTGCATGTCAACGCCAACTGTATGGCGCTCGATCACCTGAGTACACACGGCACAGCCGGCTGCGACGTCAACATCCCGATCCCCGCCGGTTCCGTCGTGGGGACCTTCACCGCCGACGCCGCGACCTACTGGTCGCCCGGCAACCTGACCGATCCCATCGTCACGATCTCTGCCGGGAACACCGCGTGGGTGCTGGGCCTGGACGCTTCCGGCGCGTATTACAAGATCGTGTGGGTCTGCGACTATCTGTGGGTTCCGGTCAGCAGCATGGGACCGAACTACGACGCCGTGTGGAACGGAGCACCGCTCCCGACGGGCGTGGTGGACTAACGCCCGCCGCATCACAACTGCCAACCTGGATTTCACAGCGCCCTGGTGGATGACTCGCCGGGGCGTTTTTTGTGCATTTTACACGCGCTTGCGCTCCCCTCGCGAGTCATGTATAGTGAAATATCGCAATCAGCGATGCTTGCGCAGTGCCTCCTTATCTCACTCTTGCATCGACTCCCCACTGCCATATCAAGCATCCTTAACTCCCCTCACGTCATGTGTACTTTGAAAGGAATGTGATCATGCGTACCCGAAAGCAAGCGTTCGTGATCGTTTTTGTCCTGCTGGCAGCGTTCGTGATGATGGCGTTGGGGCCTGTTGAGGCTGCCACATACCCCACACCGTCGATTCACATGGATAATGTGACGTTTGATGCATGTGATGCAACAAGCTTCACGCTGAGTTACGACATTCACCATGATTACACCGGTGCTGAGGGCACATTAACCCACAGCAGCTATTGGTACGTCAATGGCGCCCTGGCCGTCACCGAGTACACGGGTGTGCCGCTGAACTCCCCAGGTGTGGTTGCCCCTTGGAACTTCACATTCGGCAGTTACGGACCAGAAGTAGCAACCTACACCTTTGAACAACTCTGGCAAACGTACCTGGACGGCGTGCTGGTCTTTGAAAACCGCGTGCCAGGGACCTGCATCTATAGCGCTGGATGGACCCCTGGTGCATTCAACGTATACCATATCGAGATAGCGCCAGATGAACCTGCGGAACCCGTACCCGGCTGCGACGTGACCATCACGATCCCCAGCACGGCGGTTGGTGCAACGATCACCGCCGACACGCCTGTCTACTGGGCCCCCGGCGAGGTATCCACTGAAACGTTCCCGGCAGGGCTAAGCCTGCGCGCGCTCGGCGTGGATGACAGCGGTATGTACACCAAAGTGCTGTACGTCTGCGACTATTACTGGGTCCCGACCAGCAGCATCGGCCCGAACTACGATGCCGTGTGGAACGGCGCACCGCTGCCGACGGGCGTGGTGGACTAACGCACTGCGCATCACAACTGCCAACCTGGATTTCACAGCGCCCTGGTTTTCTCGCCGGGGCGTTGGTGTATCTGACGCGTGAATTGCGCCGCGCCAGCGGTCCGCAACGGAGCGACGGGCTGCGCAAACACGCCTTTTCGTTTGTGACAGCCCCCAGCGCAGTGCAGGACTGCTGCGTAGCGCACACAACCCTTTCTGCCGCAGATGTTTTTGCACTCCGCGCCGATCTGGTATGATCGCGCCAGCAACCCGGTTTCTGCACACACCGAAAGGATCACGCGATGACCAGGCGCGATGTTGTGTTTAGCTTACTCGATGACTCCGCCACTCTGCCCTATATTCCGGCGGCGTTTTTTCTGCACTTCCCGCCGGAGTTCCACGCGGGACAGGCATCAGTGGACAAGCACCTCGAATTTTATGCCCACACCGGCATGGACCTCGTCAAGATTCAGTACGAGCGCCCGTTCCCGAAAATCCCCACCATCCAGACGCCCGACGATTGGGCGCAGATGCCGCGCTATGGCCTGGACTATTTCGCGGGGCAGCTTGCCGCTGTCGAGGGTTTGGTGCAGGCGAAGAAAGCCGAGGCCGTGATCGTCGTGACGCTGTACTCGCCGTTCATGTGCGCGGGCAGCACCGCGACGGAGGCGGTATTGGTGCAGCACCTTCAGGCCGCGCCCGACAAAGTCAAGGCCGGCATGGAGATTATCACGGAGAGTATGTTGCTGTTCGTGCGTGAGTGCCTCAAGCGCGGTGTGGACGGTTTCTACCACTCCACGCAAGGTGGCGAAACGGGCCGCTTCGATGATCCGGCGATCTTCGCGGAGTGCATCAAGCCCTACGATCTTGCGCTGATGAACGAAGCGAACGCGGGCGGCGAGTTCAACATTTTGCATGTCTGCGACTACCGCCTGCCGTATGCGGACTTCGCGCCGTATGTTGATTATCCCGGCGACATTGTCAACACCCCGCTGCATGTGGGGGATCGCACGCTGACACCCGCCGATATCACCGACCTGTTCGGGCGTCCGTTTATGGGCGGCCTGGAGCGTCTGGGGACGCTCGCGACGGGCACGCCGGAGCAGGTCCGCGCGGAAGCGGAGGCTGTGCTGCGATCCGCGCCGGAACGCTTCATACTCGCCGCCGACTGTACTGTCCCCGCCGATACCCCCTGGGACAACCTGAAAGCGGCGGTGGACGCGGCGCACAACTTCCGGCGGGCGTAACTGCGCGCTGCAAAACTTAAATCATCACGCGCCCCGGTACTCCCCACCGGGGCGTTTTCGTTGCGCCAACAGCAATCCCGCATCGGTGCGTATAACGAGATGTGAGACTTGCGCCGTTACTTACACACCTGGAGAAACTGTTTATGCGTGCTTCGTATCGTTTCGTTGGACCCTTAATGTTGTTGGTTGTGGTTTGGGTAGGGCAAGCCCTACCCCTACACAGGCTCGCGCTCCCGGCTCATGCTCAGGAGCCAGCGCCCCAGTTCGAGGCCGTCGAATGCCACGACTTTGGCATCAATGCAGTAGGTGCAGCCGACTGCGGTTACCTGATCGTGCCGGAGGATCGCGGCGATCCCGACAGCCCGGAAATCCACCTCGCCGTGATCGTGCTGCGCAGCACGTCCAACGCCCCCGCGCCTGATCCGGTGATTTACCTCGTGGGCGGGCCGGGCGGCGACACTGTGCGCGCGGCACAAAACTGGGCGCGTTACCCGGTGCGCAACACGCGCGACATTATTCTGTTGGATCAGCGCGGGACCGGGTTGTCACAGCCGCTGCTCGACTGCCCGGAAATGGACCGTGAGCGCTTGCTGTTGTTGGGCGAGGATGTCACCACCGGCGACTGGATCGCGCGCATGATGGACGCGATCACCGTGTGCCACACGCGCCTGACTGCAACGGGCGTCAATCTCGCCGCGTACAACAGCGCCACGAATGCCGCCGATGTCGCCGATCTGCGCGTCGCGCTCGGTTATGACGAATGGAACCTCTACGGCATTTCTTACGGCACGCGGCTGGCGCTGACCGTGATGCGTGACCATCCCGCAGGCGTGCGCAGCGTGATCCTCGACTCGGTGTATCCGCCGGATGTGGACTTGTATACCGCGTTGGCTCCGAACGCTATGCGCGCGTTCGATACGCTGTTCGCGGGCTGTGCGGCGGACGCGTACTGCGCGGAGAAGTATGGCGATCTAGAAACGCTGCTGTGGGAAACGGTGGCCCAACTCGATGCTGATCCGCCGGTCGTCACGGTGACACATCCCCTGAGCGGCGAGCGCATCACGATGCGACTGACGGGCGCGCTGTTGATCGAGACGTTGTTCAATGCGTTGTACCGCGCGGGTGAGCTTTCCCGGTTGCCCAGCGTGATCCAGTCGGTACACAATGGGCGCTACACTACCTTTAGCAACATGGCGATAGGCTATCAGATCATCCCTGAATTTATCGCGGATGGCATGATGTTCTCGGTGCAGTGCCATGAGGAGATCATTTTTGGCACTGCGGAGGCGTATCGCGCGTCGTTCGTGGACACTGGTATTTCGGGGGTCGAACGCCTCGCGGACCTGGGCGCGCTCGACATTGCGGCATGCGCGCTGTGGGGTGCGGGGGATGGTGGCGCAGTCGAGAATGAACCTGTGCAAAGCGCGATCCCCACGTTGGTCATGGCCGGGCAGTATGACCCGATCACCCCGCCGGAGTGGGCCGCGCAAACCGCCGCACACCTCGACACGGCGTACTATTACGAGTATCCGGGGTTGGCGCATGGCACGAGCCGCCAACATCAATGTGCGGTGGGGATGCTGCTGGCGTTTCTCGATGATCCGACCGCCGCGCCGGACGCAAGCTGTATCGACGCGATGGAGCCAGTGTATTTCCGGTAACACACGTCATCACGTATGCATCACACACGCCCCGGACTCGCACAGAGTCCGGGGCGCGTCACGGAGGAGTTGAACGGCGCGGGGGCTAGTCCACGTCGTCGTTGTCGTCTTCGCGGAAGACCTCCAAATAGGACAGTTCGTTAAATTGGAATCCGCTATATAGCTCGTCATGCGTAAAGCCCAAAAAGCCGGTGTCACACCACGCGGGGAATACGTCATAGATTTGTTGCGTGATTTCAGGTGTCAGCGTGCCAAAAACCAGGGTAAACATCGCGCCGTTGTCCCTCCCATCCTCAGACCCCAAATATGCGGTCATCTGCCAGCGAGTGCCCGGAGCCATGACCGATTCAGGGTTTGTACACGCATAATTGACCTGTGGGTAGTACCGGTTGTCGGGCGCTAGCACAAACAACCATAGATCACCGGCCTCTTTATCAAGCGGGCTGACAGTACCCTGAATATTCACCTGACGCGGCACGTGGGCCCCATCTGCCGGGTGCGTGATGGCTGTGCCTACCGCAACCTCTCCACCTGGTGGCGGCGGTTCTATTACAATTTCATCTCTTACCTGTTGGAACGCTGCATCGGCTTGCGCGAGCAGCGCTTCGCCCTGTCCATCACCGATCATCATCGAGACCATGCTGTCTGTCCGCAGGTTGAACATGTCCGCGACGAGGTCCGGCGCAGGCACAAGCGCGCAATGTGGCGTTTCAACCGCGTCCACCTCACGCCGCAGCGCTTGAATCGTCGCGATGGTCGTCAGCGATGGGGGCTGTTCAATCGCCAGTTCAAAGCGATCCACTCGATCGATGAGCGCGATCCACCACTGCCTGAGTTGCTCGTCGGTGCAAGGATCAGGACCCTGGGCTGCGGCGGGCGGTAGTGCGCTCAACACGCCGAACATGAGCAGCACCAAAACTACCACGAACGAACCGAACTTTTTCATGATCTATAGCCTCCTGACAAAGTGATACTCTCGCAAAAATAGAAGCCGGTCGATATAGAGTTATGCAGCCTATCTGCGCAGGGCGCTAAGGTTGCATAGTAGCTGTTTCGGTGGCGTGCGCAGCAGCAGTTTTTAAGTAAAACCAGGTCGCCGTGCGATCAGGGGTTGATGGAAGTGCGGTCGCGGTGGCAGTAGACGTTGGGGTCGTATAAGCGGCAGTTTCGGCAGCATGGGCCGCCGCAGTACGCAAAGCATCCAGAGTCGCTTCACGATCCGAGTCAACAGCAACCGTAGGCGTAGGTGTCGGTGTAGCGGTAGCAGGCACTAGAGTCGGCGTGGCGGTGACAACGGCAGCGGTCTGCGCCGCATAGGTTGCGGCAGACTCAGTACGCAGCGGGTCCAGGGTGCGTGCGCGCTCTGTTTCATACGTCGCGGTGAGGGCTGCCGGACCGGATGATTCTGGATCGGTGGATGGGCCGTTTAAGCGATCATAGGTCCATAACACTCCGACCAGGGCGATAATAAGCACCACCATAATTATGCTGAACGCGCGACTATGCTGCGCGATGGGTCGCCAGATAGTCTTAGGCAGCTTATCAAGCGCGCGCAAAACGTAGTTTTCAATGTTGGGTTCCATGTGTAGCTGGGGCAAGTTGTCCAAAGATGTAGTGAATGGGGGTGTGGGGGTCTCTGGTGCGCGGTCTGTGCATTGCACACCTAATGCGCGCAAAGCCGTTAACAGTTGCTTGAACGCTTCCCGGTACTGTTTGCTACCATAGTCTTTGTCTCTGAAATCGATGTATCGCAGCTCGTGAAGCCGGTAGGGAATGTTGGTTTTTTTCAACAACAGTGGCAAAATTGGCTTGTGCTGATCAGCCTCGTTTTTCTGATCCTCAAAATAACGCCACTCTTTCCGCACCTCAGATGACACCATCGAGGGGGGAGTAAGTACCAGGATCATGACATTGGCCTGATCCAGTGCGTGTTGAATAGCATCGACCCAATTGAGTGCTGTGATCTCGCGATCATCCCATACATCCGCTCCGCACGCTTTCAGATCATCTGCTAACTGATGCACAAACTTTTCATCGGCACGGCTGTAGCTGACAAACACCTGTCCCATGCTGCTCCCTCCAGTGATGGCCCCTCAACGTGGCATGGTATCACACGCCAAGATTGCTCCTCGCCGTTCCTCCAAGCAATCAGCATAGTATTGGGATAATGTTCTGCTTATGAGGTAAGCACCAGACCTATTATACACCTACTTTTCATACCTATGCAGGTGTTTTTAGGCATGAATCACACACGCCCCGAAATCTGTGCGAGTCCGGGGCGCGTCACGGAGGAGTTGAACGGCGCGGGGGCTAGTCCACGTCGTCGTTTTCGTCGTTTTCGTCTGCGTCAATGTCTGCGTCAGCAGACACGTCGTCTATGTCAGCAGACACGTCGTCTATGTCAGCAAACGCGTCATCGTCGTCATCCAGGTCGGAAGCGGACACGGCTCCCACTGCGCCCACTGTTCCCACTGCGGCGGCGGTCGCTCCTACGGCGGCTACTGCTTCGACAGCGGCGGCAACGCTCGCAGCGGCGTTCGCTGGGCCGCGTGTTTGGCGGATGCTGCGGATCAGCGCACCGAGCGAGAGATCGGGATCATCGTCGAGCGCGTCCTCGATGGTTTCAATATCCACGCCGAGCATGATCAAGTCCAGCACGTCGCGCGTGTTGATGCGGCGGAACCCCAGATTGCGCAGGTCTTTGATGAAGCGCTGCATCTGGCGCTCGTAGGCGCGGCGCTCGGCACGGCGCAGCTTGAGCAGGTCTTTGGGCGTTACATCGTCGCCCAGTTCGGCGCGGGCGGCTGCGACATACTCCTTGTCGATCAGGTAGGCCCACAGCTTGACCAGTAGCTTGATCGACAGATCGTCAAACCCGACTGCGCGCATCTCATCCACATAGGCGGGATCGAAGTCGTGAATGTGCATCGCGACTAATTCTTTCGGCGTGAGATCGTCGTAGCCGCGTGCGGCCATCTCTGCGCGTGTTTGCGAGATGAATTCCGGCTCGACGCGATGCACCCCGAACTGTGTGATCTCGCGTGTGGTGATCTCTGGGAATTCTGCGCGCATATCGGCGACATACTCCGGCGCGATGCGGTGTGTGCCAAAGCGCACGATATCTTTGGCGGTGATGTTGGGGAAGTGTTGGTGCATTTCCGCGACGTACTCCGCCGGGATGTGGTGGATGCCAAAGCGTACGATGGTCTTCTCATCGGCGTCAGGTAAGTGTGCGCGCATCTCGGCGACATACTCCGGCGCGATGTGGTGGATGCCAAAGCGCACGATGATCTTCGCGTCGGCGTTGGGGAATTCTGCCCGCATCCCGTTTACATATTCCGGCGAGATGTGGTGCATCCCGAAGTGGCGCAGTTCCTTGATCGTGATCTCCGGGAAATGCTCGCGCATCTGGGTCACATAATCCGCATCGATGCGGTGGATCGACAGTTCGCGAATCTCGCGCACGCTGATGTCCGGCCACGCCGCGAGTAGTTCCCGCACATAGCCCGGCGGCACGCGGTGAATTGCCAGTTCGGTCAGGTCGCGGATACGCAGATCGCGCAGTCCGGCTTCGTGCAGTTGGCGGATGTAGTCGGGCGTGATGCGATGCACGCGCAGTTGTTCGACATCGCTGCCGCGCAGGTCGTCATAGCCGAATAGTTGCATCGCCTCAAGGAGTTCGCTGGTGCGGATATCCCAACCAGGACCGAAACCGCGTTTCCGTTTGCGTTCCCGGCTGCGCCCACGTGAACCGCCGTGTTGCCCATGCCGCGTCACGGTCGTTGTGATCATGCGCCCTTCTTCGCCGGTGATTTGATCGACATCGACATCGACATCCACATCTATGTCAAAATCTGGCAAATCTGGGAGATCGGGCAGATCAGGGATTTCCGGGATGTCGGGGAATTCGGCGACCCCGGCGAACTCGATTTCTGCTTCGATATCCGCTTCGAGTGCGTCGATGTCTTCCTCATCGCGAAAGGGACCGCGCGCTCCTCGCCGGGCGGCACGGGGCGCTCGTGGTCCACGTGGTCCACGAGAACTACGCGGCGCGGGACGTGGGGCAGGGCGCGGCGCAGGGTACGCTGCATGTTCGGCACGCACGGCCTCGTCTACGGTCTTGATCAGGCGTTCGGCCTCATCAACGGAGATTTTTTTTTCTTTGAGCATTTGAAGAATGTGAAGACGTTCCTCTGCCATGTGGAATTACCCTCCTGAGTCGGCTGAGGCGCGCCAAGCCATACGCAGTGGCGTAACAGCTCAGGCGCTTCAAAAAAACACGGTTTTGGGTTACAATGGCAGATAGGTGCATGACACCCTGAAACGCGACAGACCACCGGATCACAATGCCCAGTTGATTCCCGGTGGTCTGCCGTTTTATGTCTAAGGCGACCGTTTGCGCTGTTGCGCCAGATGTGCCAGCTTCCGTTCTGCCTCGATCAGCGAGAGTTCACCACGCGCCACTGTTTCCAAGATCGCCCGCCGTTGTTCTGCCGGAGTTCCGGAGAAGGTCGGATTGCCGTCGTCGGCTGGCAGTGTATCGTTTGCCAGCACGATCTGCAATTCCTTCACCACTTCGTCCAGCCGCCCCCGGATCGTCCAGTAGCCCAGGCCGGTTTCGCGCTCCATCTCTTTGATGTTGCCCCGGCAGGCGACGAACAGTTCCAGAAAGCGCAGGTTTTCGTCCGGCAGTTCACAGAACGAACACCCGGTATAGCGCCCTTTGATCACGGTGTCGCATGAGGTGCAGCTAAGTTCCGTCACGATCAGGTCGCCGTTGCAAGCGGGGCATGTGGTGAGTAAGCGTCGCATGGAAATCCCTCCAAACTTGATCATAGTATAATCATTTTTGGTATAGAGTCAAGTTTAAAACCAAAATTTTTGGTTGTTGCGCAAAAACTTTTTGATACACGATCAAATATCCTTGTGTTATACCAGACGGTCCTCCGCTCCGTTTTGGGACGACGCGACCGATAAAACGTAGTCGCGCGTCCCGTTCACGACGCTGCGGACCGTCTGGTGGCGTGGCGTGGGCGGCGGCGTGTGTAGCGGGGCGCAGCAATCCAAGCGGTTCGCAACGGAGCGCCGGGCTGCGCAAACATGTGTCACCGTTTGCGACGGCCCACAGCGGAGTGGAGGACCGCCCCTGTTCCAATAGTCTGCTACAATAGAGTCAGTTTAGAAAGACAGGAGACGGTGAACATGGCAGCAACCTTGACCATCCCGGCCCGCACGATTCTTCCTTCCGGGGAGATCGTTGCAACGGATGTCTCCGCCCAGGAGTATCTGGCGCGCTATGCCGCCGATTATCACGAGTGGGTGAGAGGAGTTGTGATTAAAGTGTCCCCGCAATCGCTGATTCACGCACTATTGATCAAATACCTGACGGTTCTGCTTGATACTTATTTCGATCATAACCCCATCGGACGCGCCCTAAACGCCCCCTTTGTAATGCGGCTGGAGTCGGCGGGCACATACCGCGAACCCGACATACAGGTGATTCTCAACGCGAACCCCGGCCAACTTACCGGCACAGGCATGATCGGCCCGGCGGACATTTGCATTGAGGTCGTGTCACCGGAAAGCGTCGCGCGGGATTATGGCGATAAGTTCGCGGAGTACGAGGGTGCGGGCGTGCGCGAATACTGGATCATCGATCCACTGCGGCAGCGCTGCGAGTTCAACCGGCTGCAAGCGAATGTCTACACCACTGCGCCCCCCGACGACGCAGGCCATTACCGCACGCCGCTGCTGCCCCGGCTGATGGTGCATGTGCTAACGCTGTGGCAGGACGAACTACCTGGGCCGATACTCATTGGGGAAACAGTGCAGGCCATGCTCAGCGACACCGAGGCCGGATAATTACGCCTCCACAAAGCGCTTGATCATGGGCTGGTACGGGAAATAGTCGCCCTCAAAACACGGGCCAGATCGCACGCCGGTCGTTTTCTTGTAGCCTAATCCCGGTTGAAGTCTCCGGACGTATCCGCGTTGAGAACCCCCACCTGCACCGCGTCGGGATCGCGAAACGAACGAATCGCAGCTATAACACTCCTCCTCACAATCTGCGCAACCCGCTCGACGTTGCAGACAATCCTACGCCCATCATGCGGACCCGTACGCCCCGGTTTTTACAGCTTTTTTATAGAATTTTACGGGAAGACGGTCTCTTTCGCGTTTGGCGCGTATTTGTGCAACCCTGTATAAAGGACTTATGACACCATCAGTCGTCTTGCCAACAAGCATAAGGAGACTCCCTCATGAAATTGCTGCGCATACTGGTCATTGTATGTCTACTCGCTGCTGGTTTTGCATTTTTGCCGGACCAGCCACTTGTCTCAGCCGAATGTTTTGACGAATCAGGCAACGGAGATTCAGACGTGTGGTTCGGGCCGTTCTCAATGTCCGCCGGAACATCTCTCACGGCGACCATGACCGCCAGCGCCGGCGGCGGCACAGCAATCGTGTTATACATTGACGGCGAAACGGTGGACGTAGACGTCGAGTATTTCACGCCGCACACGTATACCATTGAATTTACTGAAGCGACCCACAACGTCGAATTGTTGCTTGACTGGGAGTTTAATGGACGGGCCGAAAACACCTACACCGTGACTTCCACTGACTGCGGCGGGTGCGATACGCTGATCGCGATTCCGCCACAGGCAGTAAGTGGAGCGTTCACCCAGGATGCGGAACTTTACTGGGCCCCCGGCCAATTGGTCAATCCGCTGACCACCATCGCAGCGGGTAATACCTATCTCGTCGCCGGGCAGGACGCCACCGGCATGTACCGCCAAGTGCTGCTCGTCTGCACCTGGGTGTGGGTTCGCGCTGACACCGTCGGCCCCAACTACGACGCGATCTGGAACGGTACGCCGCTGCCGACCGATGTGGTAGAGTAAGCCACAGTAAGCCCTGTCCGGCGCGGTGATCAGTAGATTGTTCGCGCGGATGGGTAACATCCATCAGCACGCAAAAAGGGGAGCCATTGTGCTCCCCTTTATGATGCTTGATTTGGCCGGGGCGATTACGCCGCGTCTGACGGCAGCACCGAGGCCAATTCACGCACTTCCGGCGCATGGAGTATCTCGTAGAGCCGGTGCGCTTCGGTATAATGCGATCCGGCAGCCGCATCATCGCCGCGCGCGCGTGCGAGATCGCCCAGGGCGTGCCGCGCGTGCGCTGTGCCGCGTTTGTAATGCATCCGGCGTGCCTGCTGTAATGCTTGATCCGCCAACTGTCCTGCTTCGTCGTGTTGCCCGGCCTGGACCAATAACATCGCCAGCCGCGCCTGTGTGTGGATCAGCGTCTCGATATCGTCAATTGATGCGCTGTATGTCATTGACGCGCGGTAGAGTTCCTCGGCCTCATCCAACCGGTCCAGGGCCGTCAACGTCGCGCCCAGGTCTGAGCGGAACACGGCCAGCCAGCGTTGCGCATCAATCGCCGTCGCCGCCGCGACCGCTTGCTTTTGCAGCGCGCGTGCCTCTTCAAGATCGCCTAACTGGCTATGCGTGCGCGCCAGATTGTTGGCCTGCACCGCGATCAGGAGCGTTTCGTCTAACTCGCGGCTGATGGCAAGCGCGCGTTCCAGTTGGTCGGTGGCGGACTGCGGGCGGCCCGTTAGGGTGAAGAA
>CBEVZO010000001.1:0-25485 GCA_965554365.1 uncultured Anaerolineae bacterium | reverse complement strand
AACAATGTCTGCTGCGGCAACATTTCAAAATCAACTGGATCGCATGACTGTGCCCGGCGCGCTGTTTGACGTAGTGGATGCTGAGAGCAAGACCATCCGCTGTACCGCGTGCGCCCACCGCTGCTTGCTCAAAGACGGGCGGCGCGGCATTTGTCAGGTGCGCTACAATGATGGGGGCACGCTGCGCGTTCCGCATGGCTACGTGTCATCGTTGGCCGTTGATCCAGTGGAAAAGAAGCCATTTTTCCATGTCCTACCGGGCGCGAATGTGTTGAGCTTTGGCATGTTGGGCTGCGACTTCCGGTGCAGCTACTGCCAGAACTGGCAGATTTCGCAGACGCTGCGCGATGATCGCGCCGGACGCGACGCCATGCCGATCACTGCACCAGAGATGATCGCAATGGGCAAAACTCGGCGTGCCCGTGCGGTCGCCAGCACGTATAATGAACCGCTGATCACAACCGAGTGGGCGATAGACGTGTTCAAGCGCGCCAAGCAGGCCGGAATGCGTACGCTCTATGTCTCGAACGGCAACGGCACGCCCGAAGTCATTGAGCAACTCACGCCCTGGCTTGACGGCTACAAGATCGACCTGAAAACGATGCAGGATCAGCACTACCGTAAGGAACTCGGAGGCGTGTTGCAGCATGTGCTGGATACCATCAAACGCGTGTATGAAGCCGGCATCTGGCTGGAAGTGCTGACGTTAGTTGTGCCGGACTTCAACGATAGCAGCGAAGAATTATGGGATCTCGCACGCTTTGTACGCAGCATCTCACCGGATATCCCCTGGCATGTGACCGCCTTTCATCCCGATTACAAAATGACGGATCGGGGACGCACCCCGGCGGATACGCTGCGGCGGGCCGCAGAAATTGGCTTAGAGGCCGGACTGCACTACGTGTATACGGGCAATCTACCCGGTCAGGTCGAGGGATGGGAAAATACGCGCTGCCCGCAGTGCCAGACCACGCTCATCAAGCGCATGGGCTTTAGGGTGCGCGAGAATGTGCTGGCGCGTACCGGCGGGGTATGTCCCACCTGCAATACGCCGATTCCCGGCCTCTGGCAGTGAAGTTACACGATAATTATGTATCTACCGTATCTTTAAGCAGGAAACGATGCGTAGCCATGACTCGACAGATCACGCCGCGATACAAACTGATATTGTTCTACGATATCGCCACGCGCGAAACGGAAGCCTACTACCAGTTCGTGATGACAGAAATGATCCCTGCGTTACATGACCGAGGCCTGTACATCTTCCGGGCTTTTCATACCATCCCTGGTCCGCAGGGGGGCAACCATCCGATGCGGCAAATCGAGTTTGTGGCCGAATCTCTGGAAACTATTCAGGACACATTAGATAGCACCAAATGGACAGAATTTGAACAGCGGTTACTCGAACACGCCGCCAACTACCGGCGTAAGATCGTGCGCTTCCGGCCCGGCTTTCAGATGTAAGCGGCCCACATTGTATATCCTGAATCAGAACTGCCCGACGCGATTATGAACGACTCGCTGTCGGGCAATGTGTTTTTGTAGCTGCTGTGGCTACGCGCCGCCTATTCGATCACGCCGAGTTCGCGCCCAACCTTAGCAAAGATCGCGAGCGCCTGATCCAGATCCTCGGTGGAGTGCGTCGCGCTGTTCATCACACGGATACGCGCCAGCCCACGCGCGACGGTCGGGAACCCTATCGCCATCGCGAATACGCCTTCCTCAAACAGCCGCTTGCTGAACTGCTGCGCCAACGGTGCTTCACCCAACATCACCGGCACAATCGGCGTTTCCGTATGCCCGGTATCAAAGCCCAACGCGTTCATGCCTTCCTTGAAGTATTGGGCGTTGCTCCACAGCCGGTCCACAAATTCCGTGCTGGCTTCCAGCACATCAATCGCCGCAATACACGCCGCCGCGTCCGGGACGGTCATGGCACTGCTGAACAAGAACGGGCGTCCGCGCTGGCGCAGCCAATCGACGATCACCTGACTGCCTGCCACAATACCGCCCATCACGCCAAACGCCTTGCTCAACGTGCCGACTTCCACATCGACCTTGCCGTGCAACCCGAAGTGATCGACGATGCCGCGTCCACCCCGACCTAGCACGCCCTCACCGTGCGCGTCATCGACCATCAACAGAATCTCATGGTCGTTCGCAATCTCGTAGAGCGCGGGCAAAGGTGCAATGTCACCGTCCATGCTGAACACACCGTCCGTCACGATCAGACGGCGACCGTATTCGGTGGTCGCGGCGATCTGCTGGCGCAAGTCGTTGGGATCGTTGTGGCGATACGGCACAATGCGGGCACGCGAAAGACGACACCCGTCGATAATACTCGCGTGGTTCAAGCGGTCCGAGAAAATCACGTCATCGCGCCCCACCAGTGCCGGAATAGTCGCGATGTTCGCTGAGAAGCCACTCTGGAATGTGACCGCTGCCTCAACGCCTTTAAACACCGCAAGCCGCCGTTCTAGCTCCAGGTGTATGTCCATCGTCCCTGCAATGGTACGCACTGCCGCCGGTCCCACGCCGTACTCGTCCATCGCCTTTTTTGCGGCTTCGATCAATTCAGGATGGTTGGCGAGACCCAGGTAGTTGTTCGAGGAGAAGTTCAACACCCGCTTGCCGTCCACAATAAGCCACGCGCCCTGTGGACTGCCCAGTGTGCGGATGTTAGTGAACAGACCTAGCTCTTTCAAACCCGCGATTTCGTCACGAATCCACGCGGTTTTTACATCAGACATGCAAAACTCCTTGTATCAGGTCTAAGTTACAAAATACTCTAGAATCTGTTCGCTATTGTAGCATATAGCTATGAATACGAATGGGCGAAGTTGATCGCCCGCCAAAGAATATGAATACAACAGGGCAAGCACAGCGACTTGCGACCAAACCACACACACACTAAAAGCTGCGTGTGACCACCATCTCACCAGCCGTCACCGACCGCCACACGCTGTCCAACGTTTGCAGTGTCACCAGGTTACGTGTGGGATAGCCAGTGGTCAAGTTTGGTTGGGTCAGATCCGCCGCAGTCGTGAGCGGGAATGACAGGTGATTGCCATCTACCAATCCGTGTTCGGGCACCCCTTCGAGCGCCAGCCACAAATTAATCAGCGGGATGTCAAAATCGAGCGCGATGTTGATCACAATTTTGTTAAATTGCAGCGACTTTTCCCAAAGTTCCACATTGCCAGGAAAAGTACTCAGAATCGGCACGATGTTAGCGTCTACCGTCTGCTGGACGACTTCGCGCAACGCGGCATCGAATTGTTCCGGTGTCATCAGCAGCACATCCTGTGTACCGAGCATGATCACGGCCACGCTCGGATTATGCACGCGGTACTCGCACGCCAGGGGCGATTCGTCCGGTTGGCACACTTCAGGATTGGCCCAAATCGGGTCCATTACAGCGCCTGTCACAAACCCGACCGACGCCGCATAACTGAGATCATCCATTGACTCGCCATAGAAATCAATCACAGGCTGCAACGCGACGTATTCGCCCAGATTGTACCTGTCCCATGTGAAGTGTTTGAGAAAATACTCGTGTTCGGTTGCGCAGTCGCCCACCTTGGCAAGCTGGTGTGGATCGCGCCCCATCGCCTGCCCCCGTTGATAGATCGCGCGGGCGGTTGGAGTCGCCGATCCTACCACTGGATAGGCGGCAAGATCGATGCGCTCGATCACGGGCAGATTAAAGCCAATCGGAGTACGAACGGTTGTGTTGATGACAGGTTGCTCAACGAGCGCGACACCCTCTGCGTTGATCGGCAAGCGCGCCATGTTCACAGTGCTAAATGTGATGTACTGCGCAGGTACCCAACCGCGTTGGGCGTGATTCGACGTCACGACGAACAACCATGTTCCATCAGGATTACGTGCGGTGAGGAAAAAGATACTGCCTACTGGCACCTCGCCGATTACCTGAAACTCCACACCGGGACCGCTGTGCAAGGCAAGCACAGGCCTCTGGGGAGAAGTCTGGGCGGCAACACGTTGGAACGGCAACATCCAAGCTGCCACCAATACAGCAATTAGGAGATAGTTACGTCGTGACATTGGAAATACTCCTGCGTATGCATCTTTTAACACGATCTGAGTTATTTTCACTGTAGGCGATCAGCTCACGCCTGTAAAGATGAACGAAAAGCAGTCGTCAGGAGCAATCGTCAAGCGTAGGGTGACGGAAGGTTGAACGACCAAATTTTCCGCGCGCGCGAAGAATAACGAGCCCGTACATCAGAACATGATAACTGGAGAAGTCGTCGAAATACTGACGTTGGGATTGAGGGCTGCGGTCAAGCGCCTTGTCTGGTGTTAGTTGCACATTTTCCTACATCACACCCTAACCGACAATACAGCGCATATCATGGTCTACCAATACAACAAAACGGGCGGATCGTCGATGGTCAACACCACGATCCGCCCGCTGCATGGGTAAAAGCTGTGTCTAGTGACAATAGCATATCTCCCGGCTCGCAGCAGGCAGCCTCGCCGATGATGCCGCCGTATTCCACTGTGCGTCATAATGAATGTCGAACACATTGTCCAGGCCCACGAGTTCCAACAGTTTTTGCACATTCTCGGAGGGGTTAATCAGGATCAACCGTCCGCCGCGCCGCACAATCTGCTTGAACAACTGCACCAACGTGCGCAACCCGGCGCTGTTGATGTATTCCACGCTGTGGACATCCAGCAAAATCACCGACCGCCCGGCCACTAACGCCGCCTGGACGATCTGATCGACAGTGTGTGCGTTGTCCGTGTCGATGCGCCCGATGACCTCGACCAATTGTACGCGGTTAGGCGCAGCTTGTATGAGTTGTCCCAGCATGATCATGTTCCCTCTAAACTTCTATCTTACGTCCTACGATGGCAGCGTATACAGAGCTACCCCGCGAAATCATCATCCAGAAAAACACGCACCAGGAAGATCAGGACCAGTGCGCCGAGAAACGAAACGATCACCGCGCCACACGGCCCCGCATTGCCGAGGCGTCCAAAGAACAGACCGCCTACGAAAAAGCCTGCCATGCCGAGCAACACATTGCCGATGGGGTTGTACCCGCGTCCTCGGATCACGTACCCAGCCATATACCCGGCAGCGCCACCGATGACGATCACCCACAGGCATTGCAAACACCCACATAACCCTGGCATGACATGCTCTTTCTTTGTGTTGTGCATCCCTCAATCCGTGCTGCTGTAAATCTATACGCAAAACGCAGGGGCAAAGTTACGCCCATGTGGTCAAAATAGACGAACCCCCTAAAAATAGGGGGGGGGAGCAGTATGAGGATTTTGTGATTCTTAGGAGGAAACTCTAGCGATGAGGAGATCGAGCGCGAGGGCCGCCTCGACTTTACCGGTTTTGATACTGAGGTCTGTTTCTAGCAAAAAGCGGTAAATGCGTTCAAGCTGATCCTGCGAAAACACGCGCGCCTGTTCCGCGACTTTTTTGCCCACAAACGGATGCGCGCCAATCGCTTGCCCCGTGTCGGCAGGTGTGCCGCCCTGGTTGAGATGTTCGCGCGCCAGAATCAACAACCGGAACTGGCGTACAATCATGCCGAACAGTTGCAATGGTTCGCTGTTGTCCAGCAAGCGGTGCATCAACCAGACCGCCGTTGCACCATCGCGCCGGCCAATCGCGTCCACCATCTCAAACACGTTGGCCTCGACCACATATGCAGTCATCTGTGCCACATCCGCCTCAGTGATGGGCCGTTCGTAGTTCACATACGCTACCAGCTTAGCGAGTTCGCTGTCTGCCGCGCGCATGTTGCCCGCGACCAACGTCGCCAACGCCGTCGCGCCCTGCCGATCAATCTCAGCCTCATATTCGTCGCGTGCCCGGTTCATGATCCACTGCTGCGGGTTGTGTGGGGGATTGAATTCCTTGTGATAACCGCCGCGAATCTCTTTAGCGGCCTTCAGGATAATGTTGCGCGCGGAAAGTTTCCCATGCTCCACAAACACAACGCGTGCCGAGTCCGGCAGCGCGCTCAAGCCATCGCGCAGCGTCTCAAGCTCCGCTTTGCCGCTTTTGCCCGCCCCCTTACGCGACAGCCAATTCAGCATTCCCTCGACGATCACGAGCCGCTTATCGCTCAGGAATGGCATCGCACGGGCCGCCGCCAAGACATCACTCACGGAGGCGTTTTTGCCATCGAAGACTGCGGTGTTCAAATCGGCAGTGGTCGGATCGCCCATCTGATCGCGCATCGTCTGCACTGCCGCGCGGCGGCTGAATTCATCCTCGCCGTGCAGCACGTAAAATGTGGGGGCGGCAGCTTTAGTAGTCATAGTTGGCGTGTGTTAGTTCGAACGCGTGCGGACAAAATGTACGGTCAGGCGTTGGCCCGCCAGCGGAACCGAGAACTCCGAGCGATTGATGCTCACGATCTCCATATCGCCCATCTCGCCGAGCGTGGTGAAATACTCTTGCAGCGCCAATCCCAACGGCTGCGCGAGAATCAGCGAAAGTGTGGAGAGCAAGATCACGCTGGGCAACCGCGAGAGCCGGTCCGAGACGGTGTTGCGCATCCCCGCTGTGACGAGCATTGTCGTGATGCTAGTCATAAAGCCTGCCGTCACCAAACCCGTGCCACAGTTGGGATGGATCGCCAGCCGGTGTTCGCCGTTCTTCATGCGCTGCAACGCTTCCAATACCGCCGCTTCGATTTCCTCAGTGGGCACATTGCCATACAGGAAAAAACCGGTGTTGGTGGCGCGCCCCGCCATGCTTAGGTTTTTCACCTTGCGACTCAGGACGTGGATCGTCGCGTGTTCAAAGCCATGATTGCGGCGAATGCGCCGGATGAGCGGCAAATTCAGCAGCGGCGCTACGAAAATTGCAAGAAATTGAACCATTAGAAACTCTCCACCGTGTCAGGGTATATCACCGGGCGGGATAACAGCGTCAATGGGACGCGCGATCACGACAACCCGGTGCGTATTAGCGTAGTACGGCCAGCACGTAATGAGCGTAACACGTTCATCATCCGTCGGCAATATCCAGCGCGCGTTCTCTTGCCGCACCTCAACCAGTTGATCCTGCTCCGCGAGCGTCATTGTCTGCACCACCACGTAATAATAGCGCCGCCCATCCGCTTCCAGCATCAGCCAATCGCCCGGCTCCAACACATTGATATAGCGGAACACCTCACCATACACGTTGTGGTGCCCGTTCAGCACAAGGTTGCCCGGCTGATCCAGCGGCGCACTGTTGTGATGCCAACCCGCCGCGCGCTGCTCCGGCACATTCCACTGGCTAAAGACCTGCTCATCGACCGCCAGCGTGTGCTGTCCCACTGGCAGCACTGGCGCATCCAGAGCAATGCGATCAATCAGAATACGATCCGGGATGGCGGCGAGTTGCATGGAAACCGGCGTGAGCGACGGCGCATAAGTGGCTGTCGGGCCCAGCGTCACCGTCAGCGTCGGCATAGCGGTGCTGGTCGCAATTATAGTCGGGACGCTGGGCGTTGGTGTGAATGTCTGATCGCGAGACACAACAGACGTGGCAGTTGCACGCGGTGTTCGCGTCAGCGTAGCAGTCGCGGTTAGCGTATGTGACGCGGTTACAGTGGGGATTTCGGGCGGCAGCGGCTGTGTCGGCGTAAGCGAAGGCCGCTCGCTCACCGGCAACATGACGATCTGCGCGGGATCATCCGGCAGGAGCGGCGGCGGCAGCGGCGTCCCCAACACGCCGGGTGTCGCAGTGGCTATCGTGGGCGTGACAAATCCCGGCGGCAGCAACACTGCCTCCTCTGGACGCGCTAATCGCCACACCAGCAGCGCGATGCCGCTCCCCAGACATAACAACCCCACTCCGGCGATCAAGATGCCGAAAACGAGTGTACGCCGGTCCGGGGCAGTGGCAGACATAGGTATCCTATCAGGCAGTAGCACGTCCGTTGTGCAGCACTGCCGCGATCACGCGCGCATGATCTTGCATTGTCTCGAAAACGTGATCCGGCTGGTACTGACGCAGTTCGTCCACCCTGAACGGCCCGGTGGCGACAGCAATCGTGCGCCCCTGGACGCTCGCGGCACAGGTGATGTCACCGGGCGTGTCGCCAATGATCACAATGCGCGCCGGCGCAAAATCACCATTGGTGTAAGCTCGCGCGCGCTCCAATGCCAACGGCGGCAGCATCGCACGTGTCCAGCCCTCAGACCCAAACGCGCCGATCTTGAAGTCTGCGGGATCGAAGCCCGCCGCGCGCAGTTTAATCGGGACCAGCGCCGCTGTATTGCCGGTCACCAGCCCCAATACTACACGCGGATCAGCCTTGAGCGCCGCGACGACTTCGGGCGCACCCACGCAAGGCCGTACCGGAAAATCGTCGATGATTTCGATCATGCGCCGCGCCACTGTCTCGTTGTGCTGCGCCAGCCGCGCCTCGATCATGTCGGCGCTGAATCCCACAGGTTCCAAGACTTCGCGTAGAATCTGCCAATCCGTTTTACCCGCGAAATTCACCTCATCCAACGCGCCCGTCGTGCCAAACACATCCGCCAACGCCAACTGTGTCGCCGCACGCCCACAACCGCCAGAGTGTAGCAGCGTGCCATCAATATCAAACAGGGCCAGCACCCGATTATCTGCCATTACGCCGTCCTTTGGTATCCACAATCCACCGCGATTATACCGCCCCGTAGACGATTGTGTCGCACAAACGACCTCACAAACGACCGAAAGTGACACTCATCCGATTTATCACGACATTTCACACTACTGAGGGCACGCGCTAAGCATTACACTCGTGACGAAAAAATGGCGGAAACGTGTGCGATACCTTCACACAACACAACTCGACAATTCTCATCCCGCATTCTGCCCTCTAACTAGCTCGTGAAGCTGACCGCAGGCTCTCGTCCACTTAGACAGCGTGCGGTTAACTATGGAACGGACATACAGGAGGAATTTTTATGGCTGATCGTAAAATGGTGACCATTGACGGCAATACCGCTGCCGCCCAGGTAGCGCATGCGCTCAATGAAGTCATCGCGATTTACCCCATTACGCCCTCGTCTTCGATGGGCGAAACCGCCGATGAAATGTCGGTAGCCGGGGAAACCAACCTCTGGGGGACAATCCCGGATGTGACTGAAATGCAGGCCGAAGGCGGCGCAGCGGGCGCGGTGCATGGGGCACTAACCACCGGCGCGCTGACAACAACTTTCACGGCCTCGCAAGGGCTGCTGCTGATGCTCCCCAATATGTACAAGATCGCAGGCGAACTGACCCCGACCGTATTCCATATTTCGGCCCGTTCGTTGGCGACGCAGGCGCTGTCGATTTTCGGCGATCACTCGGATGTGATGGCGGCGCGCTCGACTGGTTGGGCGCAGTTGGCATCGGGCAGCATTCAGGAAGTCCACGACTTTGCACTGATCGCCCAGGCGGCGACGCTCGAAACGCGTGTGCCGTTCCTGCACTTCTTCGACGGCTTCCGCAGTTCGCACGAAATCCAGAAAATCGAACAACTGACCAAAGACGACATGCGCGCCGTAATCGACGACAAATACGTCATCGAGCATCGTCAGCGCGGCATGTCGCCGGATCGCCCGGTCCTGCGCGGTACGGCCCAGAACCCCGACGTGTTCTTCCAGGGGCGTGAATCGGTGAACCCGTACTACGATGTCACGCCCGGTGTCGTCCAGAACGTGATGGATCGCTTCGCGAAAATCGTGGGCCGCCAGTACCACCTGTTTGACTACTTTGGCGCGCCGGATGCTGAGCGCGTAATCGTGATGATGAGCTCGGGCGCGGAAGCAGCGCACGAAACCGTTGATTACCTTATTGAGCAGGGCGAGAAGGTTGGTCTGATCAAGGTCCGCCTCTACCGTCCGTTCGACGCGCAGGCATTGGTAGCGGCGATCCCTGATACGGTGAAGACGATTGCCGTACTCGACCGCACCAAAGAACCGGGTGGCGCGGGCGAACCGCTGTACCAGGACGTGCTGACCGCGTATGTCGAAGCGATGACGCAGGGCAACGTGAACGCCATGCCGGTTATTGTTGGCGGGCGTTACGGCCTTAGCTCCAAAGAATTCACCCCGGCGATGGTCAAGGCCGTGTATGACAACATCGCTGCGGCACAGCCGAAAAACCACTTCACCGTTGGCATCAACGACGACCTGACCCACACCAGCCTGGACTATGACCCGGCGTTCGACATCGAAGGCCCAGGCGTCCACCGCGCGATGTTCTGGGGTCTGGGCGCAGACGGTACAGTGGGCGCGAACAAGAACTCCATCAAGATCATCGGTAAAGCAACCGACAACTACGCGCAGGGCTTCTTCGTCTACGACTCCAAGAAATCCGGCGCACGCACGATCTCGCATCTGCGTTTCAGCAAACAGCCGATCCGCAGCACCTACCTGATCAGCAACGCGCAGTTCGTGGCCTGCCACAACTTCGGCTTCCTCGAACGCTACAACATGCTGGATGGTCTGGAGCAAGGTGGCATCTTCCTGCTCAACAGCCCCCACAGCGCAGACGAAGTGTGGGATCACATCCCGCAGGAAGTCCAGCAGCAAATCATCGACATGCAGGCGCAGTTCTACGTCATCGACGGCAACAAGATTGCCAAGTCGGTGGGCCTGGGTGGCCGTATCAACATCATCATGCAGGCCGCGTTCTTCAACATCTCCGGTGTGCTGCCGGAAGAAAAAGCGATGGCAATGATCGAAGCTGCCGTTGAAGATACCTACGGCACTAAGGGTCAGAGCATCGTTGATATGAACGTCAAGGCGGCTGAGATTGCCGTCGGGCGCATCGAGAAGGTGGAGTATCCACAGGAAACCACCAGTACACTGACGATGCGCGAGACTGTCCCGGCCCACGCACCGGCGTTCGTGCAGGACGTAACGGCGGAAATCATCGCTGGGCGCGGCGACGATCTGCCCGTGTCCATGCTGCCGGTGGACGGCACTTACCCCACCGCCACCACGCAGTACGAAAAGCGCAACGTAGCGACCGAAATCCCGGTCTGGGATACCGAATCCTGCATCCAGTGCAACCAATGCGCGTTTGTATGCCCCCATGCCACAATCCGCATGAAGGTGTACGACGGTAACGGCAGCGCCCCAGCGGGCTTCCAGGCGATGGACGCGCGCGGGCGTGATTGGAAGGGCATGCAGTACACCGTACAGGTTTCGCCGATGGACTGCACTGGCTGCGGTCTGTGTGTCGAAGTCTGCCCCGACAATAAGAAAACCGGGCGCAAGGCCCTGGCGATGGTCGAGTTGACCGACGATCTGCGTCAGCAGGAAACCGCCAACTGGGATTACTTCGTCGAGCTGCCCGAAACCGACCCGGCGACCTTCAAGCGCTTCACGGTTAAGGGTTCGCAGTTCCTCCAACCGCTGTTCGAGTTCTCCGGCGCGTGCGCGGGCTGTGGTGAGACACCATACGTCAAGCTGGCAACCCAGTTGTTCGGCGACCGCATGATCATCGCGAACGCCACCGGCTGCTCGTCGATCTACGGCGGCAATCTGCCGACCACTCCCTACGCCGTGCGCGACGATGGGCGCGGCCCGACGTGGTCTAACTCGCTGTTCGAAGACGCGGCGGAGTTCGGGCTGGGTATGCGGCTGACAGTCGATAAGCTGACAGTCTACGCCCGCGAACTGGTCAATGAACTGATCGAAACAAAAGACGGCGATGTAACGCTGCTCGAAGGCATCCGCGATGCGGACATGAGTACCCAGGAATCTATCGAAGTCCAGCGCGAGCGCGTCGAGCAACTCAAGCAGGCGCTAGAAGCTGACGATAGTGCAGCGGCTGCGCAACTGCATTCTGTCGCCGACTATCTCGTCAAGAAGTCCGTGTGGATCTTCGGTGGCGACGGTTGGGCCTACGACATCGGCTACGGTGGTCTGGATCATGTGCTGGCTTCGGGGCGCGACGTGAACGTCCTCGTCCTCGACACTGGCGTATACTCCAACACCGGCGGTCAGATGTCCAAAGCCACCCCGCGTGGCGCGATTGCCAAGTTCGCGGCGGCTGGTAAAGCATCGCCCAAGAAAGACCTGGGCATGATCGCGATGACCTACGGCAACATCTACGTGGCGCAGATCGCGTTTGGGTCCAACATGAACCAGACGGTCAAAGCCTTTGCTGAGGCCGAAGCGTATCCTGGCCCGTCCCTGATCATCGCTTACTCGCCCTGCATCGCGCACGGTTACAACCTGCGTCGGGGTAACGAAATCCAGGCGGATGCAGTAGCTTCCGGCTTCTGGCCGCTGTTCCGCTACGATCCGCGCAACGCGGAAAAGGGCAAACAGCCCCTCATGCTAGACTCCAAAACGCCGACGATAGACATTGAGGAGTTCATGTACAAACAGAACCGTTTCCGGATGCTACGGAACTCCGACCCGGAACGCGCCGAGATGCTGCTGGCAGCGGCCCGCGAAGACGTGGCCTTCCGGTGGAAGATGTACGAACAGTGGGCACAGTTCGACATCTAGCCCGCACGACACACTGAGGACGGATCACTGCATTCGCCCTCACCATAAAACACAACAACGCCCCGGAGCTGCTATTCCGGGGCGTTATGATTGATAGTTGTTGGTGCTTATGGTATTACGGCGTGATCGTTAAAACGCCATCTCGCCGTCGGCCAGATAGCGTCAACGGCAGCGCGAACTTACTTACCCGTTGCGAAAATCGTTGAGCAGTTCGACCAACTCCGGCACACTCACCGGCTTGACCAGGTACATGTCCCCGCCAATCTCACGGCAACGCGCGAGAAGTTCCGGCGTATCGTAAGCAGTGATCACGATCACGGGCGCGTTGACCCCGTTGCGGCGTAAGATATCGGTCATGTCCAGGCCATTCAACTCGCCCGGCAAATGAATATCAACTAGCAACAGATCAGCATCCCACAGTTCGGCGCTGTCCAATGCCGACTCTGCGTCCGTAAACGTCGCCAAGTAATCGCCAGTAGAGTGGGTCACACGTTCCAGGAGGAGAATATTGGTGGGATCATCTTCAACGTAGACGATGTTCATATTGTTGCTCACTTAAACGCTAACGACGTAGCCTCTTCACATTAACCCTATTATAGATAAATCTTATGCCAACTTACAAGGGCCATCTGGCAAACACCGGAAAAAGGTAAACAAACACCAGATGCAAACAAGTGTGCCTGCATCTGGTGTAGTTTGTCAAGTGTTGGTTGCTATCTATCCGCTAGCGATTAGGCCTAGTCAGCCGCCTGAACAGTGAACAGTGTCCCTGCGCCGCGCCCAAAGACCTCTGGGAAGTAAAAGGCGTAGGCGTGGCTCGGCATCGTCTGATATTCACCGGGGAAGCTCGCCCGCACCTGATAGGTGTAGACATAAGTTCCGCGCGGCAGGAAGTCCGCATAGAGATTTACCTGCTCGTCGCGCATCTCGGTGTGATCGAACAGCCACCAGCCCCAGTACCAGACCGGATTACGGCTCGGTCGGATCGTCGGCGTCTCGTTCTGTTGGCCTGTCGTCAACAGCGACGTATCGACCGGCTCTGTGCCTGCAGGAAGCGGGTCTTCCAGCACAAAGTAGTAGATATCCTGCGGCAGCGTCATCGTCACGCGCACCGTGATCACATCACCTACCTGCGCCCCCGTGACCGTTGTGCCGGGATCATCCGCGAGATAGTATTCGCGCGCCACCGTCACACCCCGACTGATCGGGTCCGCTTCAGCCGCCCACAACCGCGTCTTGAGGTGCGCGGTATAGTACAGCACACCGTCGCCCTCATCGCGGATGAACGTCACACGGTTGATCTCATCCTGGAGCAGATCGGCCACCTGGATGCGCAGCACTTCGCCCTCGCGCACTGTCTCCGGCGTGACTGTGCCTTCCGTCAGCACATCACCGTTGAACGTCAACGCATAGTCGAAATTGCCACGCAATTCGCCAGTGGCGACCATCCAATCGGTCAGCGCCATCACCGCCCAGGCAGTTTCCTGTGTCGTGACCCAGTGATCGCCCTGTCGCGCCACCATCAACCAGCGCACCACATTGGGCAGCAGATCATGGTCCGGCTGGACGCGTGTCAGCGCCGCCAGTACAATGGCCGTCGTGCGCGTGTCGCTGCTCCAGTTCCACCAATCGATATCATCTTCTTCCCAATGCCCGCCAGTCGCGGAGAGGATCGCGCCAGTTTGCAGATCGCTCACCAACTGCGCCTCTGCCGGATCGCCGGGACTTGCCTCGTGATACGCCATCAGCAGATACGCCTGCGCCCAGTAGTCGAGTTCGAGCCGCTGGTCCAGCAACGCGTTCAGATCACCCTGGCTAGCCTGTCCGCCGCGCGCCAGCACATACAGGTAGAATGCCTGACGGTTGAGCCGGTAGACTGGCGTGTCGCGGTTGGGGCGCACAAAATCTGTGCGCACGTAGTTCAGCGCGCGGTCGATCATACCCGCGTCCACCTCAAACCCGGCATCGCGTGCTTCGATCAAGCCCAGCACAGCATAAGCCGTGACATAGGGATTGCTCTCCATGTGCCCGAACCACCCCCAGCCGCCATCGGCATTCTGCTCGTTACGCAGTTTGGTGAGCGCAAAGTCGAGCGCGACTTCCAACTGCGCTTTCAACGCCGGATCGTCGAGGCCCAGGTCGCGCAGCGCGCGATAGGTCATCACATTGGGTAGGAAGCGGCTCACGGTCTGCTCGATACACTGATGTTTGAAATTCCGCAGGTAATCCAGCGCATCCACTGTGGTCACCGCCAGCGACGGATCGATCTTGATCGTCAGTTCGCCCTGATCGGTATCCAGACTCGGCGGCAGACTGATCGCTTCGGTACGTGCGCCGCCCTCGCGGAGCAGACCGCCCGTGCCCGTCGTGTCCGGCGCAGTGTAACGATACACGGGGATCGTACCGTCCGGCCCGGTGGCGAGCGTGGGTTTTGCCGCGTCAGCGTAGCCATCCGCGCCAATGGCGAAGAAGGTCATGTCCACAAACGGCACGTCTTCAACCACCACCGTCCATTCCACACGGGCGCGCTGCCCGGCTTCGATGGTTACGGTCTGCACTTCGTCACTCTTGAACTCGACGCCGGTCGCTTCGAGACGCACCTCAACCGTCTGCGCTGCCTCGGTGTTGTTGTTAATCACGGAGGCCAGCACGGCGCGGTCGCCCACGACAAAGAAGCGCGGTACAACCGGGCGTGTCAGCAACGGGAGCGTACTCACCACATCTAACCCGGCATCGCCTACATGTGTATCGATTGTCAGACCCCGCGCATCCTCATGCCACGTCGTCAGGTTATCCGGCAGCGTCACCGTCACCGATGCCTGCCCGCTGACATCCGTCACCACACGCGGAGCCCACAACGGCGTTTGCTGGAAGTCTTCACGGATCGCGACTTGTTGCTGTGGCGCTCCGCCCGGCGCGGCTTCACCTTCTTCCATCGCGGCACCGTCCATCAATGCGAACTCAGCGGCGGGAGCAGATGCACCCGCCATATCCGCGTCGTTAACGGCTCCGACTTCGTCGTGTTCCCGACGTTTGGCGTTTTTCAAGATTTCGTCCGTCATCACGTCCAACAGCGCGGACATCGCCACGTCGGTATAGACGTAGTTGCCTTCGCCCCCGTAAAAGTGAGCTTCCAGTGGAATGCTATTCGGTGGCATCAGCGAGAGAATCGCCTGATCCGTCACCGTCACACCCACTTCGGCACTCACCGGTTCGCCGCGCGCGTCCACTGTCCGCACATCCAGCGTGACTGTATCACCGGGCTGCGCCAGCATCGCGGAAGGCGTAATCGTCACGTCCATGCGCTGCTGCACCGGCTCTACACTCAGCGCCACGCTTCCCGTGCGATACGAGGGATTGAGTTCTTCCGCGTCCGTGCCCTTGACCAGCGTCACCGAAATATGCACCGTTGGCGCATGGAAGTCCGTGATCGGAAGTTTGTAGACCAGCGTCGAGCCGGTGATCTCGAACACGTTCACCTGCTGAATGCCCGCGCGCTCCACCGCCACCAATGCGTATGACGTGCCCGTGAACGGCGTCGGGATCAGGATTTCGGCAGTGTCACCGGGAACATAGGAGTCTTTGTCAGTGATCAGGTCGATGGTGTTGCTCGGTCGGCCCCACCACACAGAGGTTTCGCCCGTAACCCACAAACGCAGTGTGCTGCTGTTCACGCGCTCACGTTGATCGCGGCTCACGGCGCGCACGCGGTAGATGCCCGCTTGCGGCGGCGTGAAACTGTACTGTGCTGTGCCATCCGGCCCGGTGCGCACCTCGTTCGTCTCAACTTCGATCTCGCGGCGTTCCCACTCGTAGCGCCCAAACTGACCTTCAAGCGGCACGCGTTCCCAGCGGATTTCGATGACCGTGAGTTCGATCTTCTGATCTGCCAACGGATCACTTTCCGGCGTGACAACGATCAGATCGAGGTTGACCGGTGACCCTTCGCGCCCGAAGTAGCGGTCGGTGCGCAGCCCCACATACACATTCGCCGGGTGCGCGAGGATGGTCGTGCGTCCGCTGATATACTGGCCGCTTTCGTCGTAAGTTTCCCCTTCCAGGCTGATCGTCATCGGGCGGATCGACGGCGCGTTGGTGTTTTCCAGCGCCGCGATCACCGTACCATTCGCGTCGGTGATTGCGCTCTCGCCGCCCACGTAGTACCAACTAAAGTAGTCCTGCGTATTATCGGTGAAGTTGTAGCGCCCCGGCCCGGCATAGTTGAAATAGGCCACATCGCCATACGCATTCCAATTCAGGTCCGCGTTGCTCACCGGCCCGCCGAAGTAATACGACGCGGTGATCGCGGCCCGCGCCGGATCACCCTGCACAATCTCGTCGTAGTCCGGCGTCACCTCTACCTTGTACTCTGGCACGCGGAACTCAGAGATCGTGAAGTAGCTGTGCGCGTAGTAGCGCCCGCCGGCTTCGGCGTAGATTTGCGCCTCACCAAGCTGCGCATCCTCCGGCAATTCGATCTCGCCATCAAATGTCCCGAACTCAGTCAGCGGCAAATCACCTTCCCACAACAACTGTCCGCCCCAGTTCACGTCGATGCGTACATGCACCGTGTTCACGTCCGGCACGGTGTACGTGGTGTCATCCTTGACACGCAGCGCGCCCCGGAAGTAGACTGTCTCAGCCGGGCGATAGATCGGGCGGTCAGTGTACAGATAACCAGACTGATCGGGCAAGTCAGCTTCATTCCACGACATCCACACACCAAACACATCGTCGCTCTGTGCCACTGCATAAGCGAATTCGTTGTCGGTAGGCGAGAGATCCACCGGCAAACGCATCAAGCCGTCCGCATCGGTTCCGTTGACGCCCAATAGCGTTCCCTCGTGGGTGTACAAACTGACCGGCACATTCGCCAGCGGCGCACCGGACGCAATATCCGTTACCCACACAAGCATTTCGTTCGGGGTGCGTTTCACGGTCAGATTAGCCGTTACCACCGCGAGGTGCATCCGCTGCGCATAACGATCTGTCTCTTGCTGCTGCACTTCCAGATAATACACGCCCAACGGCAGCCTGCCGCCCCCCTGCGCCGCCAGCAGGATTTCGTCCACACCCTGCAAGGCTGGGCTGGCATCAAGCTGCTCGGTCCAGGCACGCACAAGTCGCGCAGGATTCTTGAGCGGATAGTCTTCATCGTAGTAGTAATAGCCCTGCATCGCGATAGCGTAGTCATCGACGACGACATCGTACAACCCAAAGCTCACAATAGGCTGCGCGGCGACACTCATAGCGATGCGCGTATCATCGCGGTAGGCGCTGGTGATCATGAAGCGATCCCCAAACGGCAGCGACGCCCAGGCATCAATCTCCCCGGTGCGGAAACTGAACGTGTAGTCCGTTTCAATCGCGTTGCCATACACGTCTTCTGCGCCGCGTTTGAAGCGGATCACGTATTCCGTGTTCTGCTGCGTGGCGAACTGCATGTACAGGCTGTCGCCATAAACGACTGGCTCCCATGCCACGCCCTCAGGCTGGATGATCTCCGCCTTACCCTCGAACGTCTCAGTATTCATGGGCGACTTGAAATAAATCCACACGCCGTCACCCGGATACACATCACGCTCGTTGTTGTCCGGCTCGGTATCGGCGATGCCGGGATAGGGCACGGTCATGAAGACATACGACAGTCCCTCCTCCAGCGTGGATTCACCGGACGCATTGCGCGCAGAGGTAGCGATGTTGAGCGTGTAGACCGACTCGATCTCGAAATTCGCGTCCGGGCGGTAGACAAAACTGCGGTCATCGTCAGCCCATTCAAACACCCCAGGCACACGTTCGCCGTTGTGCGTCAGAATAAACGCTTCCGCGCTGCTGGGGCGATCCATCGGCTGGCTGAACTGCACGCTGACCACATTTTCCAGGCGCACGTTCTGCTGCCCGTTGTACGGTGAGACATTGAGGATTTCGGGCGGCAGTGTTTTGAAGTTCCAGCTATACGCTTCGTCCAACGTCGCGCCCAGCACATCCGTCAGCCCTGCATCCACCGTCACATTGAACGTCGTGCCGCCCGCCAACGGTTTTTTGGGCATAAACTGGTAGATTGACGTGTTGAGCCATTCGCCATGCCCCTCCACCGCCGGATCGAAAATCAGCGGATCGGGGAGATCGTCAAGCTGCGCCGTAGACACCAGCGGAACCACCGGGCGATTAAACGACACAATGATTGTTGCGTCGGCCTGCACACCTTCGGCATCCGGCGCGGGGATCACCGCCGAGACTTCGAGATAGCCAATCGTCTGCACGTAAAACGTATAGGTGTCTTCAAACGGCAAATCGTTGGCGGCCTGCGCCGCTATGCCTAACGTGACATCATAGCGCGTCGCGCGCTGCCAACCGCCATCCGGCAGAAACGTCAAGGTGCGGTCATCGGTCCAGGCAAACGTGCCCGTCGCGGCAGGGTCCAGCGACCACGCCGCCTCGACACTGGCCCGGTGCATGGGCTGATCAAACATCACCGTGACCGGCTGATCCGTCAGCACTTCCTCGCCCGGATATGGCATCACGGCGAGTACGTGCGGCGGCAGCGGATCGCGGTCCTCCTGGGCAAACGACTGCCCCACCAAAATTAATAGCAGCGCCGCTACGATGAGCAGTGTACTGCGTTGCAAAACGATACGGTATCGACTCACGGTTCCTCTCCTGTGCATATTTTTCTCGCGACATGAAAACAAAGGGTGTCGCACTCTAGACGCCGATCCAGCGCAGTTTGTTCCGGCGATCATGCAACTGATGCACCCTAATTACCGCTCAGATGCACGCAGAACGCAAACAAAGTGTGCGCTCTGGTGCAGATTGCGAGATAATCTGCGTGCATCGCACATCTGCACTGATGGGAGTATGCGTGTGAAACCGAACGAACGCCGCATGGCCGAAGGTATCCTCTTCACCGACCTGTATCAGTTGACGATGGCTCAACTATATTTCCGCACGGGGCTGCACGAACGCAAAGCCCAGTTTGACCATTTCTTTCGGGGCTATCCCGACTATGGCGCGCACCAAGCGGGGTACTGTGTCAATGCGGGGCTGGAATGGCTCCTCAACTGGATGCAAGACGCGCACTTTAAGCCGGATGATATCGAGTACCTGCGTAGCATCACCTCCGGGACCGGAAACCGCGTATTCCACGACGATTTTCTGGCGTGGCTCGCAGCCAACGGCACATTTGAGGGGCTATCGCTGCACGCCATCCCTGAAGGGCGCGTGGTCCATCCCCACACACCGCTGACCGTCGTGATGGGTCCGATCATCCCGGCGCAGTTGTTAGAAACCTCGCTGTTGAACCATCTGAATTATCAGACGCTCGTCGCGAGCAAAGCCGCACGAATGCACCGGGCCGGACGCGGACGACTGATCATAGAGTTCGGGCTGCGACGCGGGCAAGGGAGAGGCGCAAACGCCGGAACACGGGCCGCGTTGATCGGCGGGGCAGATTTCACGTCTAACGTGGGGATTTCGCGCCTGCTCGGTTATCCGCCCAAAGGCACGCACGCGCACAGCATGGTACAGGTGTTCATGGCGTTGGGCATGGGCGAACTCAGCGCCTTCCGCGCCTACGCCGACGTCTATCCCGACGATTGTTTGTTGCTGGTAGATACGATCAACACGCTCGGCAGCGGCGTGCCCCACGCGATCACCGTGTTTGAGGAACTGCGCCGCAAAGGCCACAAACCGATTGGCATCCGGTTAGACTCCGGCGACCTGGCATATCTCAGTATCCAGGCCGCGAAGATGCTCGATGCAGCGGGCTTCCCCGATACGCTCATCGTGTTATCGAATAATCTGGACGAACTGGTAATCTGGCAAATTCTCACGCAGATTCGCGACGAAGCACCGCGCTGGGACGTAGACGCAGACCATCTGATCAACCGACTGGTCTTTGGGGTGGGGACACGTCTCGTCACATCCTGGGGCGAACCCGCACTAGGTGGCGTATATAAACTGGTCGCGGTGTGTGAGGGAGAAACGTGGAAACCGGCGATCAAGCTCTCCGACTCGACGGATAAAACGCCAAACCCGGGGCACAAAAGCGTGTGGCGCGTATATGACGCACGCGGCAAAGCCACCGCCGATCTGCTGAGCCTGGACGATGAAGACCCGCGCACAGCGGACCCCATTGTACTGCGTCACCATACCCGTCACACCAAAAGCCGCACCATCGACCGAGAATATATCTCGGAGATTGAGCCGCTGCTGGTCGAAGTGCTGCGCGATGGGCAACTGGTGTACGATTTGCCGGACGTGGAAGCGATGCGCGCACGCCGCGAACACGATGTCGAGCGCCTGGACCCTGGCGTGAAACGCCTGGTCAATCCGCACATTTACCATGTCTCACTGACCGAACGTCTATGGAATCTCAAACAGTCGTTAGCGTCATCCACATTGGAAGATAGTCGCTAAGCAGACGGCCAGGAATCAGCCTGATCGACCAACTGCACCGCTGTCCAACACGCATGAGCCGCGCGTTCCAGCGTGGCGGGTTCCACTTCATGCACCGTATCGCTGATCTGCCGCCAATGCGGGAGCAAACCGGTCACACGGTCATAGGCCATCAACGCCGCCGCCCGTAGATCGCGGTCGCGCAAGATCGCCACCTCGTCTACTGTCAACATCTGCTTGCCCATCATCCCCAGATCAGGCCGTGTCTGCGCGACCTGTGCCAACACATTGACCGCTTCGTCATCGGGATAGTAGTAGGCGTATGGGCTGATGCCGTGCCGTGTCACCCAGCACAATTCACCCGCCCCCACGTTGTTCACCACCACCCACAGCGCATCTTTCCACGCCTTGCCGTACTCGGTCGCCAGCACATCCGCGCCAGTCGAGACAGCGGTCGCGCTGCCCGTGAAGGCGAGGATCACTTCGGTGGAGTTCGCGGGACGAGCGTGCAGGGTGCGCGCTAATCCCATCAGCGCCGCGACACCGGACGCATTGCCAATCGCCCCGGCAACTTTGGCCCCCATTTCGTCTACCATTGCCAGCCCGGACCCGGCCAGCGCCGACGCCGCGATCAACGCACGGATTTCGCGCCAGCGTTGGTTGCGTCCCGACAGCGCCGTCAGCACACCGCCCACCAACGCCATCAAGGTAATGCCGCCCAGCGTGCGTGGTAGGTGGCGCGCCACACCTGGTGTGGTGGTCAGGCGATGCACACCTGAATCCATGTGCGCCACAAAAACAATCCGGCGGTCGATGCGGCGACGCGGCGGAATGCGCACGATCACATTCTGTGATGCCCCGCGCGGCAGCCACTCCTCCCACACTGCCGGGCGCGCAAGAAACGCATCGCGGCTGAGAATGCTCAACGCAATTGAAAACAGCCCGCTAGTAATTTGCGTTTCACGGTCGCGGCGCAGTCCGACGAGCAAGCTCAAGCCTGCCAGAAACGCCAATGGCGCAATACGGTAACGGAATCCGTCCAAGCTGCGAAATGTCTGCGTAAGCAGTTCCCAGTGGGGATTCACGCTGCATAACTGAGCGTGCAGATAATCGGCTGCTTCATGCTCTGCGGGGCTTGTCGCCGGACGCGGGCCAATCTCAACGCTTAACTGCCGCACGTCGTCCATCAACCGCGCAGCATCCAGTTCAACCAACGTGTGATGTTCAGGCATCGTGACTGTCCTTCATTGCAAATGATCTGGTCAATGTGCCACCAGCACAGCCCAGGTCAACATTGTATCTGCTACCGGCAGCCCATCTACGCCAGAAGGGATAATATCGCCGTGCGGCGTGGGGCTGGCCGGACCTGTAAACGCATTTTCCAACACCACCTGCCACCCCGCAGATCCAAACGCCGCCAACGCCCGCCGCGCATATAACATAGTGTCCAAACCATGCTCACGGATCGGACCTGCATGGGTAGCGTCATCTTCAGGGAAAAAGTGCATCACCGACAACAATCGCTCGGCGACCACGCGCCGCAGTTCGCGCACCAGATTGCCGGGTTGTTCAATGTTCGGCAAACCGAGATTGCTTGTCATCACACTGACAGCCCCGTTCTTGAATGGGGTACGGCGCGCATCAAACGCGATCTGGCTCACACGGTCACACAACCCGAAATGCCGCCACAACGCCTGGTTGCGGCGCAACACGCGTGGGCTGAAATCTGTCGCCACAACATAGTTGGGCAACTGTCGCGCCACCTGCTCCACCAGATAGCCGCGCCCAGAGGCCAGATCAACCACCGGCACGCTGGTTTTACGCAGTTGGTCGATGACATACTCCGTTTGCTGCTGCCATCCCAGGTTGTACGCTTTGGTGTACAGCGCAGGCAGCGTCCAGTCTTTGAGCGCCCGTGCCGCCTCGAACTGCCCACGTTCTTCCAGTACCATCATACGAAAAAACCGGTCGGTGGGACTCAACGTTTCCGTCGGTCCATCCATCAACGCGCGTTCGACATCTGGATTCTCGCGTAAATGGCGCATCAATCCACTGTCTACGTGTTCCCACAGATCGTTACGTGGCAGATCGGGCGTCAGAAAAACACCGATGCCCTCGCGCACGGGATACACCGCAGCGCAGCCGATACAACGTGCCTCGGCAGTTTCGATACAATCATCAATAGTTTCGCTCAGCGTCCACGTCAGCGACGCATGACACGCGGGGCACTGTAACCAGTCAATCAAATAGCGATGCACAGTTTCGATCTCCTACACTACGCCTACAAGTATGCCCCAATCCATCTGAAAAGGCACGCCGCTGAACCCACAAATGGAACTTTTCAACAGAACCCAGCGTCTTAGGCGTAGTGAGGTTCAAAACATACCGCAATCAAAGCACACAACTTAGGAGGACATCATGAAACGTGCAGTGACGTTACTGGTCTTAGTGGCGCTGGTCCTGATCGGGGTTAGCCCGGCGCTGGCACATCAATCCGCGCCCCAGGCCCCCATGCAGCTTTCGCAAGCGCAACGTGGTGTGGTCATCGAAGCGCATCACGTCAGCGTAGAGATCGACAATCAAGTCGCCACCACGCGCATCGAGCAAGTATTCGCCAATCACAACGATTGGATGGAAGAAGGAACGTATGTGTTCCCGCTGCCGATAGGCGCAGCCGTATCCGACCTGATCATGTGGGTCAACGGCGAACCGATTGAAGCGAACATTCTGGACGCCGACGAAGCGCGCGAAATCTACGATCAGATTGTGCGCCAGATGCGCGATCCCGCCCTGCTGGAATATGTGGGCGCGGGTGCGATTCAGGCCAGCGTGTTCCCGATCCTGCCGCACTCGGAAGTGAAAATCGAGATCGAATACGCACAGCTTTTGCCGGTCGAAAACGGGCTGGTGCATTACGAATATCCGCTGCGCACCGATCATCTGACCCGCCGCCCAGTAGAGCAGATCAGCATCAGCGTGAGCGTCGAGTCCAACGACCCGATCAGCACAATCTACTCGCCCACGCACCCCATCGCCATCTCGCGCGACGGCGACTTTGAGTTTCGTGCCGGATACGAAGCGACCTTTGTGCGCCCGGAAACGGATTTCAGCCTCTACTACGGGCTGGCGACCGATGAGATCGACGTGAATCTGCTCACCTACCGTGAGAGCGCGCGGGAAGACGGCTTCTTCACACTAATGATCACCCCGCCCTTCACCGTCGATGAAGACCGCGTGATCCCCAAAGACGTGATCATCGTGCTGGACCAATCCGGGTCAATGTACGGCGACAAGTGGGACCAAGCGCGTGATGCGGTGGCCTTCGTGCTAGACAATCTCAACCGGTATGATCGCTTTAACGTGGTGGTATTCAGCACCGGCGTGCGCGTCTTTGCCGACGATCTCCAACCTGTCGCTGAAGCGCGCGAGGCGACAGAGTGGGTCAATAGCCTGGAGGCGCTCGGCGGCACAGACATCGACGGCGCATTAAATGAAGCCATGAACATGGCCGACCGCGAGCGCTCAACCGTCGTGTTGTTCCTGACCGATGGCCTCCCCACCGAGGGCGAAACCGACTCCGCCGAGATTTTGGAAAACGTGGAGCGTTCCGCGCCACGTAACGTGCGCATCTTCACCTTTGGCGTGGGCGATGACGTGGACACTTTCCTGCTGGACCAGTTGTATCAAGCATTCGGAGGCGCGGGAACGTATGTGCGGCCTGATGAGCGCATCGACGAGGAAGTGAGCAGCCTCTACACCAAGATCAACTCCCCCGTGCTGACCAATGTGGAACTGGAAGTAGACGGCGTGCGGATCGAGGATATGTACCCTGATGCGCCGCTGCCGGATCTGTTCGTGGGCACACAGTTGATTGTCGTGGGCCGTTATCGTGATGACGGATGGGCTACCGTGCGTCTGAGCGGCGAACTCGAAGGCGCGCGCAAATCGTACATCTACGAGGTGCGCTTCCGTGCCAACGCAGGCGGCGAGGTCTTCATCCCGCGCCTGTGGGCCACGCGCAAAATCGGCGCGCTGCTCAACGCGATCCGGTGGCACGGCGAAGACCCTGAACTGGTCGAGAGTATTGTGCGCCTCAGCATCCGCTACGGCATCATCACGCCCTACACCTCGTTCCTGATTACCGAAGACGACATCTTCACCCAGACCGGGGTGGAAGAAGCGCAAACGGTGTTCGAGGCGGAAACCGACGAAGCGTTTGACGCGGTATCCGGTGCGAATGCAGTTGGTGCGGCTGAAACCACTGCCGGACTCGCCGACGCAGAAGCCCCTATGCCTGCTGCACCAACATCAACCACACAGGCAAACGCGGCCCGCGAGGCTGGCGAAGCCGGTGGCGGCGGTAACGCACCCACCGACGGGGATAGATACTACGAAGGTCACGACGCCAACGCATACGGACAACAGGTGCTGTACGCCGGGGATCGCACATTCGTGTGGCGTGATGGTGTGTGGATCGACACGCTCTACAACGCCGACGACATGATCCCGGTCGAGGTCGTGTTCCTCAGTGACGAGTATTTCGACCTGCTCGATCTCGATTTGGCAGTGGGCGAGTTCCTGGCGCTGGGTGAGCAT